>NZ_BORB01000009.1:0-135268 GCF_018332955.1 Lederbergia ruris | reverse complement strand
AAACATGTTTTTACCAATAAGAAGAGTTTGTAAAGTACGAATCATTTGGTCTTGAAACTTGATAAATTCGAGTAAATAAGTTAATAATTGAGGGTACAACTTGTCACTTCCTATTCTGGGATGTTGGTGGTCTGGTAACCTCAATTATCCTCAGAATTTAGGGGGTGGCAAGTTTTTTATTTATAAACCCTTTTAAGTCAAGGATGGATTAACTTTTTACTATAGATTTTTTGACAATACGGGTTACTAGAGAGAGGGAGATAAATGAATTATCTTATCTATCACTTACAATCAAATACCCCTGTAGATCGTTGGCTTGTAGCTGGAACCTTCGAACAAGAGAAGGAATTTGAAAAAATTACGATGGATTATTCGGGCGATTTAAACAAATGGTTAACGGAAGGTTTCTCCATATTTGAAAATCCAAGTCGGAAGGAATTTATAGATTTAGAAAATAAGGTGGAGAAAGAGAAAATAAAAACAGAGAAAATATACCTGGGCGAGTCACTCCAATATGGCTCTTCAACCAAGGAATGGCAGGTTTACTTTCCTTGGAAAAATAAAAAGGTAGAACGATCAGGTTTTTGGCAACAACCTACTCACTTAAAAGCCTGGGCTTTTACGAATATACACTCAAAGATAGCCCGGAAAGTCCCATTTGTTTTATCTACATGCGGAAGTGTTGTGCTTTGGATAAATGGAGAGAAAATACTACAGTTCTCTCCATATACAAGAAATGAGGAGAAAGAAATTCAATTTGAAGCCAATCTTCGGGAAGGAAATAACGAATTTATAATATTATTTGAGGATTTGGCCGAAAGAGATACACTCTTTTACTTTAGACTTGATTACTTTGGAAAAGACAATCTAGAAATGATTCTACCTGTAGGGAATATAAAACCAGAGTCTATAAAAGCATTAGAAGATTCTTTAGGAAATGCATATTTTGAATCCGATGTTATAAAAACTGGTGACGTGAAAATTCACTTTGAGAACCCACTTGAAAAAGAAATACACCTAAAATGTGCTTTAAAATCAGAGTGGTGGGGTGAAAAAAGAGAATTTAAAAAGGTCATAGCTCCCGGAGAAAAGAACGCTGTACTCGGGAAAGTTGAAGAAATGGGAATGGGAAATTCCCTTTTAACTATTTCAGTACAACATCAGAATGTCATTTTACACAAAGATATGTTTATTCAACTTTATCCGGAAAAGATGATTCCGACAGGTTCTAAAGATAGCCTTCTTTCTAGAAGGAACCAGACGCTCAATTTTATAGCTGAATTTGGAAAAAAAGATATGCATAGAGCATACGCGTTAGTAAAGACGGGCAGAGAGCTAGGTTTAGCCGAAACACTTGTAAGAGAAACATTAGATGATATAAATAGAAGGTTTGATTGCAGTGACTTTTATTTAAATCAATTATTTCGTTTTTGGATAGAATTTCGAGAAACAGATTTGTTTTATGAGGATTTTTGGATGAAGTGTAAGCAGGCGATTCTAAATTACCGTTATTGGTTTGATGAACCGGGAAATGACGTTATGTGGTTCTTTAGCGAAAATCATGCGTTATTGTTCCATACTTGTGAGTATTTAGCAGGTCAATTATTTCCAAATGAAATATTTCCAAATTCAGAAATAAGTGGTTTCGAGCATATGAAGAAAGCGAAGAGTAGGCTTTTTAAGTGGTTTGAAAAATTTAACGAAGAAGGATTAGCAGAGTGGAATTCTAGTGCTTATATCCCCATAAATGTTATGGGCTTTCTTCAAATATATGATTTGATAGAAGATATGGAATTAAAAAGGGCAGCAAAGAAAGCTCTAGACACAACATTTAGATTACTGGCAATAAATAGTTTTAACGGGTATCTATCCTGCTCTCAGGGCCGTATCTATGAGAAGGAACTTAAAGGAAACTATAATAATGCAACTACATCATTACTTTGGATGGCATATGGAGTTGGTAATTTAAATAATGCCACCTTTGCTACTACTTCTTTTAGTGTTTCGGAGTATAAACCACCTAATTACATGGATTTACTTAATTTAAAACCAGATGAAAACCTTCTATTTAGAAACAGCCAAGGTTCAAAGGGATTTGTTGATCTTTATACATTTAAAAATAATTACGGTTTATTATCAAGCGCTATTGAGTACCGTCCAGGTGTAAAAGGCTATTCAGAGCATGTTATTCATTCCATTCTTAGTCCGGAAGCAATGATTTGGATTAACCATCCGGGAGAAGAAGCAGAGTTAGGTACTGGCAGACCAAGCTTTTGGGCCGGAAATGGGAGATTACCAAAAGTAGATCAATACCAAGATATTGCTTTTGTTCATTTTAAGATAAATCAAGAAGATGAGATCCATTACACACATGCCTATTTCCCTATTGCCGCCTTTGACCAGATTGTAATAGATAATAATTGGTGTTTTGGGAGGATTGGAGACTCATTTGTAGCTCTTTATGCTAAAAATGGATTGGTATTACAGGAGGCGGGACAGTATAAAAATCGTGAGCTTATTTCATTAGGGAGAGACAACATCTGGATATTGCGTAATAGCCATATTCGTCAATTCCCGACTTTTGAACATTTTATTGAGAGTATGAAGAGAGCTGAAATGGAATTAAGCGAAGATCATATATTATTCCATGATCCGGTCCATGGAGTAGTGGAAAGCCCTTGGCAGGGGCCACTTAAAGCAAATGGAGAAATTAGATCTAATACGGATCAAGGGACGATGGGAGCGATAGAAAAATGGGTAATCAGCGATATGAAAATATAGTTTAAGAAGTTGGTTTTGGTGCCAAGATTCTCGTTGAAAAGAGGAGGAGAAAGAATATGAAACAATATTTTAAGCTATTCCCTTTATTAGCGTTGTCAATTGTACTAATACTGGTGGTTGCGGCTTGTTCCAACGATTCTAACAAGGAAAAAGCAAACAGTTCAAACAAAAAGGTAACCCTGGACTTCCTTTGGTTTACGGATGGTATAGAAGGAGACGTACTGAAAGATATTATTAAAGATTATCAAGCTTCTAATGAGAATGTTGAAATTAACTTAATTGAAGTAGCCTATGAAGATTTTAGTACAAAATTAAAAACTATGATTGCAGGAGGAAAACCACCTGCGCTAGCACGTATAACGGATACAGGGATATTTGCTGATCGAGCATTAGACCTTTCAGAGTATGTTGGAGATGTAGATGAATTTACATCACAGTTTTTACCTTCTATTAAACCTTACTATATTAAAGATGAAAAGATTATTGCAGCACCAATGGATGTTACTGCCAATGGCTTGATTTATAATAAAACTCTTTTTGATAAGGCTGGGGTTGAAGTGCCTGAAACGCCTGAAGATATTTGGACATGGGATGAATTTGCTACCGCTATTCAACAAGTGAAAGAAAAAGGCGGCGCAAAATACGGTTTATTAGTGGATTTTACTCCTCATCGATATTCAACGATGATCTATGAGTACGGAGGGAGTATTTTTAATCAAGATTTGTCTGCTCCTGCAATTAATGAAAAAGAAAGTGTAGCTGCTTTAGATAAATTTGTTCAACTTCACCAAGATGAAATTATTCCTGAGTCAGTTTGGTTAGGTGGCGAAAATCCAAATAACTTATTTCGTTCTGGAACAGCTGCCGCCCATTTAGCCGGTAATTGGATGTTAAGTAACTATCAAGATATTGGGGATTTCGAATGGGGTGTAACGTATCTTCCAAAAGGTGAGAATCGTTCTTCTGTCCCTGGAGGTAAATATATTATGGCCTTTGAAAATTCTGGAGTAGAAGAAGAAGCAGCTGAATTTGTAAAATATTTAGCCTCTCAAGAAGTCAATGCGAAATTTAACCAAGAATCACTATTTTTAAGTGCAAGACTAGATAACAATGAACTAGATTACGAATTTGGTAAGGAAATGTTTAAGGTATTTTCAAATGAATTAGAGAATACTCCAGAAGCTGCAGCAAATGACTGGGGAAATCAAGTTGTCATTTCTAAGGTTACGACTGATATTCGCGATGCGGTAGTGGAAGCGATAAGCGGAAATGTATCTGCACAAGAATCAATGGATAAAGTTGCGGAGAAGCTAAAAGAAGCGATTGAGGATTCTAAATAAGAAAAAATATAGAGGCTGGGACATAAGTAAAACAGCCAACTTTAGGAACGAACAATTTAATGAATTAGCAGAGGAAATATACGGAGACTCCTGTGGGAAATAAGGCATCGGTGAGACCCCGCAGTGCGAATGAGGATCAAAGGCTAATTACGCGCCGTCCTGGCGCAACGCCTTTGTGGCCTACACCCTGTAGGCCTGAGGAGGCTCACCAGCCGCCCACGGAAAGCGAAGTATATTTCCGGAGCTAGTACATGCTCAAACATCGTATTGTTCGGATCTACAGTTATTAAAAAACTTTTGTCCCTGCCTCTACCTATTAGAGAAAAATGAAGATGGGTAGGTGAATATGGTGGGTCCACATGTAAAAGAGCAGAATGCGCTAAAAACGACCAAACGATTCTCCTTGCGTAACGATAAAATAAAACGGCAATTAGCTCCATATTTATTTGTGCTTCCAAACTTTTTAATCTTTTTTATATTTATCGTGGTTCCGGCCTTTGTAGGCTTATTTTATTCATTCACAGACTTTGATGGCCTTTCAGATATCAATTTTATTGGCTTTGAAAATTATCAAAAGGCCTTCACGAGTTCGGAGTATTGGAAGATATTTGGAAATACATTTATATATGCACTTGCTGTAGTGCCTCTTATTTTTGTTTGTTCACTTGGGATTGCCAATTTATTAATTAAGGAAATTAGGGCGAAGGGATTCTTTCGCGCCATATTTTATTGGCCAACGATGATTTCAGCAATCATAGTAGGGCTTACTTGGAAGTGGATTTTCGGAGACAGCTTTGGGATTGTAAATTATCTATTAGAATCAATTGGATTAACACCTATTAAATGGTTATCGGATCCATTCTTTGCAAAAATATCAGTCATTATTGGGACTGTATGGGCTCGAATTGGCTTTTTTATGGTTATATTTATGGCGGGCTTGCAAAGTATACCAACTTCTTACTATGAAGCTGCGCAAATAGATGGTGCTTCAAGGTTTAAGATGTTTTGGAATATAACTGTCCCCCTATTAAAACCAACTAGCCTGCTAGTTTTGATCTTGTTGCTTATTGAATCATTTAAACAATACCCACTCGTACTTGCACTCACTGGAGGAGGACCAGCGAAAGAAACGACATTTTTGGTCCAATATATTTACGAGTATAGTTTTGAAAAAGGTGAGCTAGGTTATGCAAGCGCCATGTCAGTTATCTTGTTTTTCGTGATTGCGATCTTTACTATTATTCAATTTAAGTGGACGCGGGGAGGGAGAATCGAATGAGGAAGAAACCTAAGATATTAACATATATATTTTTAATCATTTTTGTTTGTATCTTTATTTTTCCGGTCATTTGGGTGATCTTATCTTCGATAAAGAACTCAACCGAACTTTACAGTTTACCTCCTAAATTTATTCCAGAACATCCAACCTTTGAAAACTTCATTACAGCTTTTGAACAAGGGAATTTTGGTAGATACTTTTGGAATAGCACAGTTGTGACCATAACAGCCACTCTTTTAACATTATTAATTAATACAATGGCAGGCTATGCACTTGCTAAGTACCGTTTCAAAGGAGATACATTTATATTAATTGGATTTATCTCAACCTTGATGATTCCTCTAGAGGTAATCATGACGCCAATTTTTACCGTAATAAGCAAGTTAGGGCTCTACAACACTTTGTGGGGGATTATTATTCCACCTGCTGCCACCCCGACAGGTGTGTTTCTCATTCGGCAGTATCTCTTAACCGTTCCTGATGATCTTCTTGAAGCGGCAAGAATTGACGGGGCAGGGGAGTGGAAAATCTTTTGGAGAATTATTGTTCCAATAGCAAAACCCGTTATTTCCGTTCTTGCCATTTTCTCGTTTATGTGGAGATGGGACGATTTTATTTGGCCATTAATTGTAATCAGTGACCCAGTTTATTACACGGTTCAATTGGCCTTATCGAATTTTATAGGTGAATATAACGTAGACTGGGGAAGCCTGCTAGCTATGTCTGTTGTAACCATGATTCCTGTTTTAATCGTATTTTTAATTTTCCAGAAGCAGTTTTTACAAGGAATGGCTACTTCAGGGATGAAGGATTGAAAATGATGAAAATGGGATATTGATAAGGTTAGTAGAAAGTATTAATTACAGTCGTACTAAAAATGCTGCACAATGGTTTTGTTCGGGAAAATGCAGGATATAGAGCACCTATTGCAAAGTAACGATGCGACCTTAAGATGCCCTAGCAGTTTTTGAAATACTGCTAGGGCCTTTGAACATTTCGAGATTATCATGTTTTCCGGGATTTCTTTTAGTATACTGCAGGACGTTAAACTTCCAAACGGAATATTCGTTAAAGAGAAGTTTAATTAGAAAATGCTAAAAAACTTATTTTTTCGCCTTAATGCCACTAGGGAAATTCGCAAGACTTCTACTCGAGTGTTTCTTGAATTTTAAAAAGAATCCAACGATCCCTCTCCTACCGAGTTTCCTTCAATTAAGCGTACGTTAATAAGATTTTCTTTTACAGGCTGATCATTGATCATATTCAACAATTGCTCGGCTGCTACTTTTCCCCAATGTTGTCGTGAATACCCAATGGTCGTTAATGTCGGTTGGATGTACTGGGAAAGTTCAATGTTATCGAAACCAATAATATGGATGTGTTCACCAATACGCAAATCCGTCTTGAGTAGATCATGATACATACCAATCGCCATTTCATCATTGAAACAAAAAACAGCAACAGGTTCTCTATATTCCCGAATGATTTGTTGTGCGGCTCGTCTCCCGCTTTCCTTACTAAAATTCCCACTAATTTCGGTGTAATCGACATGGAAATGGTGGCTTATCGCTTGTCTGACAGATTGTAGACGTTTTCTATTATCATAGTTGTCTTCCGGTCCCTTTACAATGTAAAGTTTGTGATGCCTTTTTTTAATCAAATATTCGATGGCTAATTTTGCCCCTTTTTGATTATCAAGGAGAACGGGATGGATGTTTGGATGCTCTAATTCTCGATCTAAAACGATCATTTTATGCCCTCTACTGGCATATTCCATTATTTTTTCGCTTGGAAAGGAAACGTCTAAGATGACAGCGCCATCGAACATTCGCTCAGGGATAAATCGATGCGATTTTTTACCGCTACATACTACCAATTCATAATTATTGGCATTTAGCGTTTCCTGCATTCCTCGGAGAATTTGGCCGAATATAGGGGCAGTGTAATCGTTAATAAAAGCCCCAATCACTTCCGTTTCCTTCTTTTTTAGATTCCGTCCCGCCGCATTGGGAATATAGTTTAGTTCGTTGGCGATCGCTAGAATTCTTGACCGAGTCTTTTCGGAGACTCTTGTATTTCCGTTTAGAGCATAGGATACCGTTGAAATAGAAACTCCCGCTTTTTGCGCTATATCTTTAATGTTCACCATGAAATTGACTCTCCTTAGTATGCTAAAGCAACATGTATTTAAATTATATACAGATTTGTTTAGTTTTTACAATGATTGTAGAAACGTTTCGTATATTTATCTTAAAATCTTTAAAGAAATAGTTCTTCATAAACCAATTATAATCAAAAATACTATAAATGCCTACTAATTTTATAGAAACGTTTCGGTGTTTTTAAGAATGTTAAGTTTTAAAAAGGATTTGAAATCACTTTCAATATGTTTTATAATCATTTGTAGAAACGTTTCAGCAGATTTTCACAAAAAGGAGGCTGAAAATTACGCAAATAGAAACCGCTGTAATTCAGAGAGCGAGTTCGGTACTTGTCACATAATAGCATCTATGATTCTACCGATGTATTCTAGTAGTCCTTTCATTTTGGCTAAATATGGTACTGTCCTTGGCATTTACCGGCTCTTTTGCTAACTGCTCATTATTACAAATTAAGAAATGTAAATTACCTACAGTAGATTGTGACAAAACATGAAGGATGTACTTTTTATAATATGCGAAAAAAAGAGGTGTAATAAAGTTGAAAAAGATTAATATCAAGATATTAACAATGATGATGTTGTGTGCGGTGCTAGTTCTTGGAGCCTGCGGCGGAAGCTCTGATAAAGAATCAGGTGGAAAATCGGGAGATAAATCTAGTAAAACTTTAAAAGTATGGCAAATGGGTGATTCTGGATGGAAAGAAATAATCAAGCCGTACGAAGAGGAAACAGGTGTTAAGGTTGATATACAAGGGATCCCGTGGGATCAAGGCCATGATAAGTTGTTGACTGCGGTTGCTTCAGGAAAAGGGCCTGATATCATCCTCATGGGGACGACGTGGATGCAGGAATTTGTCAAGGCCGGTACGTTCGTTGATTTAACAGACTACATTGATCAATATCCTAATCTAGCTCCGGATGACTTTTATGATGGGGCACTAGAGACAAGCGTATTCGATGGAAAGACGTATGGTATTCCTTGGCATGTTGATACGCGAGTCCTATTCTATCGCAAAGACCTATTGGGCGATGTTGGTTACCCTGATGGTCCAAAAACATGGGACGATTTGGAGGATGCTTCGAAGAAACTTGTGGCAAGTGGGGATGGAAAATATGCAATTGATTTATCTATAGACGATGAAAACTATGTCTACTCTTTCGCTTGGCAACAAGGATGGGAGTATGAACCTGAATTAGGTGCAGATAATTTTACAAAACCAGAATTCAAAAAAATGATGGAACTTTATAAAACGTTCTATGACAATAAGTATTCTCAAATCGGAGAAGGGAAGGATATGGTCCAAGCCTTTGAAGATGGAACAAAACCAATGTTCTTTAGCGGACCTTGGGACATCAAAACGGTTAAAGAAGGAGCGCCAGATCTTGATGGAAAATGGGATGTTCACTTGATGCCAGATGGCGGTACGGATCGTTCGATGATTGGTGGCTCACAAATAACCATTTTTAAAAACTCGGATAACGTCGATCAAGCACTCGATTTTATCAACTGGTTGTCAGATCCAGAAACTCAACTTGAATGGTATAAAGTGAAAAATGAATTACCTTCTAGAAAAGAAGCTTGGGAAGATCCGATTTTAGCTGATGATCCAATGATTTCTACTTTTGGTGAACAATTGGAGTCTGTTGAAGCACCACCTATCATGAATGGTAGTGATAAAATTGCACAAGAAATTAGGAAAATGATGGAGAAAGTTGCCCGGGGTGGAGAAGATATCGATAAAGCACTGAATGAATTTCATCAAAAAGCTGCAAAGATTATCAAAGATTAATAGGGAACTAGGGCGCACACACCGTGACGCCCTAGTTGAATAACGCTATACGAGGAGGGGGACAAGATGAATAATCTAAAAATGAAGATGATACCTTTCTTTTTTATTATGCCAGCTGTCCTATTATTGATTGTTTTTTCCTTTTTACCCATTCTAGTTGCTGCAGGAATTAGTTTTACTGACATGGATTTACTTGGACTCGCTGATTGGTCACAAATAAATTTTACTGGTTTTGAAAACTATATAGAGCTTTTTAAAGACGAGGAATTTCGGCAGGCCATTTATAATACTTTCTTTTATGTGATCATTGGAGTGCCGCTAGCGGTTGGCAGTTCGTTTATTATTGCTTTTCTTTTAAATTTTGTTAGTAATTGGTTATCATCGTTTTTCCGAGTTGTGTTTTACATGCCGTCAGTCACTAACATTGTTGCCATTGCTGTGATCTGGGGATTTCTATATAACAATGAATACGGTTTGTTTAACTACCTTCTATCACTTTTTGATATTGGAGCGGTTCCATGGTTAGAGAGCACCTCAATTGCCAAACTATCACTCATTTTGCTAGCGGTTTGGAAAAGTAATGGGGTAAGCATGCTGATCTTTTTAGCGGCATTACAGTCCATACCAAAAATGTATTACGAAGCAGCAGAAATTGATGGAGCGAACAGATGGCAGAAGTTAACGAAAATCACGATTCCCTCCGTGAGTTTTGCTACCTTTTTTGTTGTAGTGACCACAATGATCGGCTGGTTCCAATTCTTTGAGGAGCCCTTTGTTATGACGCAGGGAGGACCACTCAATAGTACCAATTCTATGGCTCTATTCGTCTATCAAGAAGGTTTTCAATATAACGAATTTGGATACGGGGCTGCAGCATCATTCGTGCTATTTGCGATTATCATTGTAGTAACAATTGTTCAATTTAAAATTAGAAAAATAGAACAAAACGGGTGAGGTGACGATTCATGCAGTTGAAAAATAATTTTGAGAAGGCATTGGTTACAATTGTTCTTTTCGTTGGTAGTGCCCTTGTTGCATTGCCGTTTATTTGGATGATACTCAGTTCCTTTAAAAATAGTAATGAGGTACTGAGAATTCCACCAACTATTCTTCCAGAAAGCCCAACAATACAAAACTTTATTGAACTTTTCCAGAATCTTAATTTCGATGTTTACTTAATGAACACATTAATTATTGTTTTCTGGTCCATGTTTGGTTTGCTACTAAACACAATGGCGGGGTATGGATTTGGGAAATTTCAGTTTCGCGGCAAAGAAATATGGTTCATTATCGTGCTCATCACCATGATGTTACCGGGACAGATTACGATGATCCCAACCTACTTAATTCTTAACGAAATGGGATTAACGAACACGATGAGCGGAATTGTGTTGCCAGGACTGATTGCCGCGTTTAATATTTTTCTGATTAGGCAATTTATGACCACGATTCCGGATGATTTGATTGAAGCGGCGCGATTGGATGGAGCTGGTGAATTTTACATTTTCTTACGATTAATTATTCCTTTGTCTAAGCCAATTCTTGCGGTGCAAGTGATCCTAACCTTTATTGGCGCATGGAATAGTTTCCTATGGCCTTTGATTATCGCCAATGATGAATCTTTATATACCTTATCTGTTGGTTTATCACTCCTGCAAGATCAACATACAACGAATTATGGTTTACAGATGGCCGGTTCAGCAATCATGGTTATTCCTATTTTAATTGTTTTTACCGTATTCCAGAAACATATCATCGAAGGATTCAATGTATCGGGAATAAAATAATGGTATTACAGGTTCGTCTATAACCTTTATTATTCACTCTTAAAACATAAAAAAACTAACATAAATATACCAGGAGAGATAATATGGAACAACAGAAATTAGAACAACTTTTATCAAATATGACGATCGAAGAAAAAGTTGGCCAGCTTATGCAGTTTGCGGGACATTTTTACGCAACAAATGAAAATAGGGATCCGGTGACAGGACCTGAGGATTTGCAAGTCAGTTCCATATCAGTCAATCGCAGCGGATCTGTCCTTGGCAGTGCGGGGGCGGAAAGAAACAGAGAGATTCAGGAACGTTATTTAGAACAAAGTAGATTAAAAATTCCACTACTATTTATGGCGGATGTGATTAATGGATTTCGCACCATATTCCCTATTCCATTAGGGCTCGGATCTTCATGGGATCCTAAGCTTGTTGAGGAGGCCCAAGCGATTAGTGCAAAAGAGGCGTCCAGTGCAGGCGTACATGTGACATTTGCGCCGATGGTTGATCTAGTGAGGGATCCAAGATGGGGACGTGTGATGGAGTCGACAGGAGAAGATTCATTTCTTAATGAGGAATTTGCTAAGGCAAGTGTTCGCGGGTTTCAGGGGGATAACTTGGAGACTGACTTAAATAGGGTAGCCGCTTGTGTGAAACATTTTGTTGGATATGGCGCTGTGGAAGGTGGACGTGACTATAATAAGGTGGACTTATCCGAACGTGAATTAAGAGAAAATTATCTCCCGGCTTTTCAAGCAGCATTATCCGCGGGTTGTGAGTTAGTCATGACCGCATTTAATACAGTGGATTCCATTCCAGCATCTGGTAATCAAAAATTGATGAGAGAAATTTTACGAAAAGAATTTGATTTTAATGGGGTACTCATTTCCGATTACGGAGCTGTCGAGGAACTTATTCCACATGGAGTAGCAGCTGATGGGAAAGAGGCGGCTAAAAAGGCTCTTTTAGCAGGTGTGGATATTGAGATGATGAGCTTATGTTACGAAAATCATCTAAAAGAACTCATTGAGGAAGGCGAAGTTCCTGAGGACTTGCTTGATGAAGCCGTTATGCGAATCCTACAATTAAAGAATAAATTAGGGCTGTTTGAAAATCCGTACAGAAATGCTAGTGCCCGGAATCAAGAAAAAAATATAAATTGCCCGGAACATAGAAAAGTTGCACGAAAAGCAGCGGAAAAAAGCTGTGTGTTATTAAAAAATGAAGATGTTCTGCCACTTAGCAATGAAAAAATTGCTCTTATAGGGCCGTATGCACATAATCGAGATATTCTCGGAGAATGGTCTATTTTTGGTAAGCAAGAAGAAGCTGTCACTTTAAAGGAAGGGATCGCACAGCATACCTCAAACTATGTATACGCGTTAGGTTGTCCTATGTATGAAAGATCGGAAGAGGCTCTTTCTGAAGCTATAAAAGCAGCTAAAGATTCCACTCATATTATTCTAGCCCTAGGAGAAGGAAGGGATTGGAGTGGTGAAGGTAGGAGTCGAACAAGTATTACACTGGCTGAAAACCAGTTGGAGCTATTAAGAGAACTAAAGAAGATTGGAAAACCTATTATTGTCGTATTATTTAATGGACGCCCACTGGAGCTGACGGAGGTAGAAGGATTAGCAGATGGAATACTTGAAGCTTGGCATCCTGGATCAGAGGGGGGCGCAGCGATTGCGAATTTATTATTTGGAAAAGCAAATCCTTCTGGTAAATTAACGATGTCTTTCCCACGGACAACAGGTCAAATTCCTGTGTATTATAATGCCTATAATACAGGTCGTCCGTTGCCAAAGGGGAGCACGGGACGATTCTTTTCTAGATATATTGATGCCCCCAATGAACCATTGTACCCCTTTGGATTTGGATTAAGTTATGCCAACTTTCAATATGAATCACTACAATTATCATCCAATGAACTGGCAGCTAATGGAACGATTGATGTCCAAGTTCTCGTGAAAAACCAAAGTGATTATTCAGGGGAAGAAGTTGTCCAACTGTATATTCGTGATATGGTAGGGGAAGTCGTACGTCCAGTAAAAGAACTAAAAGCTTTTCAAAAAGTATTCATCCCAGCCAATGAAACCAAACAGGTTCATTTTTCCATTACGGAAGAGATGCTTCGCTATCATCATGCAAACCTAGAATATAAAAGTGATGCTGGAGAATTTATGGTATTTGTTGGAACGAATAGTGCGGATGTGTTAAGTCAGTCGTTTGATCTGAAATAGGCTTTTTCTTAAGAATCCGATTAAGAGATTAGTTGTAGGTGGTAGATTCCCTCAAGTTGTGTTGGATGGAATCTGCCATTTTTAATGGTGATTATAAGCTTTTAAACATAACCATTCTCACTTCCTGCTTGGTTGATGGCCACGTTGTGTCCCAATTATCTGCCTTTTGCTCCTTGAATTCCCTTATTAAACTTACGATGGCTCCAGCAATCGCCTCTTGTCATTTCTATAAAAACGAAAATTAATCAGGCTTAATCCAATTTAGGAGTAGGCCTTTTTTCGTGTTCGTGTAAAGTTCCTCATAAGTGTGCGCGGTGGAATCCTCGTAAGGTATTCGCTTTCATGATAGTATAATAGAATTAAATTCATTTCGAAGGAGTTGATATCGTGAAACAACAAAAAAATTGGGCTGGAAATCTTATATATCAAGCAAAACATTGGTATGAACCAAGAAACGTAGAAGAAATCCAACAAATTGTTAAAGAAGCCACTCATGTACGAGTGGTAGGCTCTCGTCATTCTTTTAATGATATTGCAGATTCTGATGATACCATTCTCTCTTTAGGGAATTTAAATCGTGTACTAGACTTTAATCAAGAGAAGCAAACTGTCACGATCGAAGGTGGCTTGAGGTATGGGGAGTTAAGTTCATTTCTTGAGGAGCGCGGTTTTGCTTTACCTAATTTAGCTTCTTTACCGCATATTTCGGTTGCAGGTGCCTGTGCGACAGCGACACACGGATCTGGTGATCACAATCAGTGTTTGTCTAGTAGTGTGAGAGCGATGAAGGTTGTCATCGCAAATGGAGAGATAGTAGAGTTTTCTCAAGACAAGAACAGAGAAGAGTGGCAAGGGGCGGCCGTTCATTTGGGGGCATTAGGTGTCATTATTGAGTTGACATTAGCGGTAATCCCTAGTTATCAAGTGAGTCAATATGTATATGAACATCTACCATTTGTACAATTAGCAGGGCATTTAGATGAAATCTTCTCAAGTGCTTACAGTGTTAGTTTGTTTACAGATTGGAAGCAAAGTGTCATTAACCAAGTGTGGTTGAAGCAATTATCAGATGACAAAACATCCGTAAGGTCAGAGCTATACGGTGCATTACCAGCAAAAGCCAATGCACATCCTATTCAAGGAATTGAGAGCATGAACTGTACCGAACAAATGGGAGTAGATGGTCCTTGGTTTGATCGCTTGCCCCACTTTCGTCTTGATTTTATGCCAAGCAGTGGAAGTGAGTTGCAATCGGAGTATCTGATTCCACGACAATATGCCATGGAGTCATTGCAGGTCATTCGAGAGATGCGTGCCCTGATATCACCTTTACTCCATGTGAATGAAATTCGCAGTGTGGCGAAGGATGACTTTTGGTTGAGCCCAAGTTATCAACAAGATGTCATTGGTATTCATTTTACTTGGAAAGATAATTGGCAAGCTGTTCAACAAGTTCTCCCGCAAATTGAAGCAGCACTAGAGCCTTTTCAGGCACGTCCGCACTGGGGGAAAGTATTCACGATGCCGAAGGAAAGGGTACAATCTTTTTATGAAAGATTACCGGAATTCAGACAATTATTAGTTGAACATGATTCGGCAGGAAAGTTTCGTAATGCATTTATAAACCATTATATCTTCTAGAGGCTGGATGGCTGGCATATGCCAATGAAGTAAGGTAAATCTAATATACTCTCGCACTAGTAGAAAACAAAGAATGCCTGTTCAATAGTTTGTAGACGAAAAAAGATAATCCGCCCATAAGCCCCCAAGCAATTGAGCGGATTATTTTTGCAAAATTGCTGCTACCTGTTTTTGTTCCACAATCAAGAGATAGTTGAAGTCAATGCTTCCGCAAATTAAACATTTTTAAACTTTAATGTAAATTTATTACTGGAAACATATGATTATTTTCGTTTTTATAACTTATTTTTTCTTTTATCAATGAATAATAAAACTGACAACACGACCACACTAAATACCACTATAAACAGAAATGACAAGTATAGCGTCATGAATCCTCCGAATGTCTCATCAAACTCTAAAAGAGCGACATCTGGGTCATACATGCCACCCATGGAAATATATCTAGCCACTTCAAGATAAACAATATGGAAGATAATATTCATCCATAGTGTTCCTGTATACTTTTTATATAGCTGTAGAGCAATTCCAAAAGTGAAGAGCAGTATAAAATAATCAAGAGTTATTGCAAATGGCTCATTAAAGAATATTGACGTCAATGCCATCACTGTAATCGGCACACAGATGAAGATTAACGGTTGCAAAATCAGCGAGATGATGAAGCGAAATTTCTTATGCAACTCTTCAAATATTAGTCCACGGATAAAGACTTCTTCTGGAAATGCCTCATACATAAATGCTGTTATTGCATTGATTAAAATGGAAATTATAACACTTGTTGACAAGTTCAGGCTAACATTTTCAATGCCACCAAATAAATAAGCTGTTAAAATTCCTGATATGAGTAAAATAAAAGGCAACGCAATTCCGACGATCAACTTTGATAGTGAATTTACACCCTTCAAGCCAATATTTTCAAACACGTATGGATTTTTCCTATTAAGTATATAAAGTACAAACAGCGTTAACCCGGTAAAAATCACTCCTTGTAAAAGCATGCCTATTTGTCGATCCATACCTTGAGTTTCTATCAAATATCGTCCGACATTCCCCGATACAAAGAGAAATAATGATACGAGTACAAAGTAGAAAAGCAACCGACTAAAACTAAATTTCGGCGAATCCAATTGAATGCTCCTTTCTTTTTGAATGTGGTATTGATATATATTACGCATCAACCAAATCTATAGTTTCGATTTTTCCATAATTTTCCATATAAAACATTGCAATTATATAAAAAATAAAATAATAATGGAGTTATATCTATTCGGTTCTATTTAAGTGCGTGTTCAAAAAGGAGGATAAAAAAGGACCCGTCGGCGACTACGCTGACGTCAATCGATAACGCCGAGCACATCCTGTGCGTCGAAAGTTCGAGGCGGCGCAGCCTTCGAGCACAAGGAAAGCTTCCCCGAATCCGCATCGCACGAAGGAAAAGTGGTTATAAGATGCTATGCACCGACCATGTATGAACTGTGCTTAGGTTGTGACATAAGCGATACAACGTTCCACAAACTCCAGTACATCTTCCGAAATCGGATATAGCCCTGTTTCCTCGGCAGGTAGCTTTCTGACCTCCCAGAATTTCTCTTCCAATTTTGTGTCTCCTTGAAAATGATCATTTGATATTTCGATTAACTCAGACGCAATTTGAAAACCTTCGTCTGATTCTGGCTTAATATTGTGTTTTATACACCATTCAATTCGTCGTAACAATGAAATATATTGTTGTGTTGTCTTATCATTGTGACTGAGGTTTGGAATGGTCTTTTGTAAGAAGGCCTTTTCATCTTCTTGAAAATAGTCAATCCATTTTTTTGAGTTAGGGGAATTTTGAACAAGTTCGGAGACACGTTCCCAAGACAATGATTCATCCAAATCAATCATATTAATTAATGAAGCCGTATTAGAAATACTTGTTTGTAGTTTCGAAAGTTGTTCTTGCAGGTAATTGAAGTGGGAAATTAGGATTTGCTTATAGGATAGTTTGTCTAATATATCGCGAATATTTTCCAATGGAAGCGAAAGGGATTTTAGAATAAGTATTTTTTCTAATTGAAATAAGTCCTCTTCCGAATAATATCGCTTTCCGTTTTCATCCCTAAAACTTGGCGTAAGGAGATGAATTTGGTCATAATAGCGAAGTGTGCGAATGGATATATTTCGCTGTTTAGACACTTCCCCAGTCGTCCATCGTTTCATTTCAGTTCCCTCCTGAAAAAAGCTTGCAGGTGACGTTACGTCATCTAATATATTTGGATTATACCATATATAGGAAGAGGGATGACGAATGGAAATGAAGCAAAACTGGAAAGAACAAGACCGTTGGGGTATGAAAGAATTCATATTATTAATGTTGCTTGAATTTGTCATTGTCATTGGGTGTATT
This sequence comes from Lederbergia ruris, assembly GCF_018332955.1. NCBI lineage: Bacteria > Bacillati > Bacillota > Bacilli > Caryophanales > Bacillaceae > Lederbergia > Lederbergia ruris. The sequence continues at coordinate 117,869 of NZ_BORB01000009.1, read as the reverse complement.
AAATTCGTTGTTCACCCAATGTATTCTCGCTGGCTTGATCATGACTTATATGCCGGGACATTAATGGGATTCACAATCGCAGTTGTTCTCGTTTTGGGCGTTTATTTTATTGCTCTTCGTCCCCAAAAACTTTCTTGGAGTGAAGTGGGGATCAAAACATTCGCTGTGAAGGATTGGAAAATCATTGTTCTATTTTCTCTAATCTTTATGATCGGTGCCGTGATCATTATGGTACTAACTAGTTTTATCGGAAATACGTGGGAGAACAGCAAAACCGAGGCAATGCGGCAAAACATAACTTTTTTTACGGTTCTCATTGCCTTTATCTCCGCCGCAGTGATCTCACCAATCTACGAAGAAATTTTTTATCGCGGATTTATATATCGCTGGTTACGTACACGCGTAGGCTTTATTGGAGCGATTACACTTAGCTCGGCCATCTTTACAATAATTCATATACCAACATATAATGCCATGCCCGTTAATTTCTTTGGTGGTATCCTTTTAGCTTTAGCATATGAACGAACCAACTCGATTTGGCCATCGATTTTGATCCACGGTATCACGAATGGAATTATGGTTTTATTGACAAGTTTGGGATAAAGATTATGAGTAGCCGAAGCGTATAATGCCAACAAATAAATTCAAGAGCGGAGGAGGGCTGCTAATTGATGTGCACCCCAAAAGTTAGACCAACCAATTCTAACTCTTGGGGTGCACATCATTAGTTTGGTCCTTTCTATTTTGATGATTAAGTCCGTATGTGCCATAAGTGTGTTTCAAGGAAGTTATTGGACCCAGAATGGTAAACGATAAAAGAAAAAGAGTGAGATGGAACACGTTCTATTTCACTCTTTTTCTTGATTTAGGACAAGTTATCTCAGCCTATTTTTCATGTTCTGTAAACTATACGCTTTTTTAAATAAAGATATTCAAAATTAGTACTAATCCAAATGCAACAAAGGCAAGGATGGTTTCCATCACTGTCCATGTTTTGAATGTTTCCTTGACCGTTAACCCCATGTATTCCTTGACAAGCCAGAAGCCAGCATCATTGACATGCGATAACATTAAAGAACCCGCTCCTGTTGCAATAACAAGTAATTCTAAATTCACACCTGTCATATTTGCCACAACTGGAGAGACAATTCCGGCTGCTGTTGTCAATGCCACGGTTGCTGAACCAGTTGCAACTCGGATTAAGCCTGCAACTAAGAATGCAAGGACGATAGGGGATAAGGAAATTTGTTCAGACATCGTGGCGATGGCCGTACCGACACCGCTGTCAATGAGAATTTGCTTAAATCCACCGCCAGCGCCGATGATCAGGATGATCGAAGCCAATGGCAACAGGCACTCGTCGGTTAATTTTTTGATTAACGTTTTATCCATTCCCTGACGGAATCCTAAGAAATAGTAAGCTGCAAAACATGAAATTAATAAGGCAATAACAGGACTTCCAATAAACATGAGGATTTTCTCAACAAGCCCTGGTAACGGAATATAGGGTGCAAGGACAGTGAAAGCCATTAAGATAACAGGTAATAAAATGATCAAGAATGAAACTCCTGTGCTTGGTAAAGCTTTGGCTGCCTTTGCCTCCACGCGAATGAGTTCTGGCTCATTCGCCGGAATCACCCGTTTATGAATCCATTTTGAGAATATAGGTCCTGCAATGACTGCTGTTGGAAAAGCAATGATTAAGGAGTAAAGCAGAACACGTCCCATATTTGCGTCATAAATGCCAATCGCTGTCATCGCACCTGGATGAGGAGGGACTAATCCATGTACAATCGATAGACCGGCTAGCACTGGAATTCCGATTAATAAGATGTTTTGCTTGGTTGTTTTCCGAATGGAAATCACTAAAGGAAGTAAGATTACCAACCCAACCTCAAAGAATACAGGAATCCCGATAATAAACCCGGACAGCAGCATCGCCCATGGAAGCTTATTTTTACCAAACTTTTTGATAAAGAAGTCCGCTACCTGCATGCCTGCGCCGGAATCAGACATCATCTTTCCTAAGATCGTTCCCAATGCTAATATCCCGATAAGATGTCCGAGTACATCGCCAACACCTTTTTCATAAGCGCCGACGATCTCGTCCATTTGTAGTCCGGAAAACACCGCTAAAAATAAGCTAGCGACAGTTAAACTTATAAATGCATGCCATTTCCACCATGACACTCCTAAAATCACAATGACAATGGAGATGATTGTAATCCCGAGTAGATATAGATCCATGTTATTTTCTCCCCTCTAACGGAACCGTTTGCACGTTCGTGAGTAAATATCTTTGCTGTAAAATATTGCTTCATTCATAGGTGACAATGTAGTTTTGTTTGGTTGTGTTATAATATCCTTCACTATATTCCAATACATTTCCCTCTTCATTACAGGAGTGGCGAATTCTTTTTAAGATCGCTGTATTTTCTTCTATTTTTAACGTTTCACAAATATGTTTAGGTGCCGATGAAACCGTGAACTCATCCCGAAATGACTCCAGGCGAATATTATTTTCCTCCAAAAAACGGTACAAAGAATTAATCTGAGTATCTTTTAATTCCTCTTCTGTGAGGTCAAGTAAAATATAGTGTGTGAAGTAAATATAGGGTTCATGATCCAATCGGTAAATCCGGTCAATTTGTAGGCATTGTTCCCCAAATAAAGAATAGAGTAGCGTTTCCGGAGACAATGTAACCTTTTTCAAGCTTATAATCTCTTTTGTAATGTTGTGACCTTCTTCTACTAAAATTTCAGTAAAACGCTTGCCCTTTGAAAGTTTTGCATTCGAAACATTGGCAATCACTTTCGTCCCTTTACCACTTTTTTTCTCAAGATAGCCTTCTTGTACAAGTTCATTAATGGCATTTCTTATAGTAATTTTGCTTACATTAAATTCTTTTTCTAATTGAGGTTCGGAGGGAATGTTTTTGTTAATCGCGTACACACCATGTAGGATACGATCCTTCAAAATCTCCTTAATTTGTAAATACAACGGCCCTTTTTTTCTATTAACATTCATTCCCAATCTCCTACCTTTATCTTTTTATGTCTTCAATCATTCCTGACATTGCTGATAGAATTTCCGCTTCTGTTGACATCGGGGTATCCCCAACAATGGTACATGCTAACATACCTGCAGATGCTGCAAACTGAACCGTTTTTTCAGGTGAAAAGCCAGATAATTCACCATGCAGAATTCCGCTAGTATAAGCATCACCAGCACCAATTCTATCATATACGGAAAAGGTCATCTTCTCTGAAAATGCAAATGTCCGATCTTTATACATGTAACCAAGTAAAGAATGGGTATTGTCTTTGTTAATTCCACGATGTGTTCCGGCAATTGTTTGAATGTTGTACTTTTCCGCTACTTTCGGAATGAGGTCTTGAAGCTGTTCCTCTCTTGTGACTCTCTCCGTTTTCATACCTAAAATATATAGCGCATCTTTTTCATTCATCATGACGATATCAGCTAATGAGAGCATGTCCTCATAATGAGGCTTAGCTTCTGCATAGCCTCCGTCCCATAAGGAAGGACGATAATTACAGTCGAAGCAAACAATCCCACCTTTTTCTTTTACTTTTTTGGCTAGAACCTTCATGCTCTCACGGACTTTATCTGTCATCGCAAGCGTAATGCCGCAAAAGTGGATCACATCTGTATGTTCTGCGATCAAATCCATATCATAATCGGAGATATCCGCCGTATTAAAGGTGCTCTCGAGGCGATTTGTATATGTTACTCGACTCGAACGCTGTCCAAAGCCATTTTCTAGAAAATACATCCCAATATATTTTCCGCCTTTGGAAATGAAGTCTTTCCCAATTCCTAAGCGCTGCAGGAAGGAAATCGCGGCATCACCTAAAGGATTATCTGGCAACTTTGTCACAAGATACCCATCATGCCCAAGCTTTGTCATGGCAGAAGCAACGTTTACTCCCGTGCCTGAAAAGGAGTATTGTAAGGTATTTGCTTGTGCCAGTAATTCGTAACCTGGCACTTGCAAACGCATCATTACTTCTCCAAATGCAATTATTTTTTTAGGCATATTGATCAACTAATTTTTTTGTGATCATTAGTAGTTTCCTAACATCTTCCTCATTTGTTTTCCCCGTTTCACTATTAATTATGGAGGAATATACATGGGGAATAATTTTAGGCACTTTTGCTTCTAGAGCAATTTCTAAAATTTGGGAAAAGTTATCCAAGTCAATACCGCCAGTTGGTTCTAAGGCAAATCCTTCCTCACCACAAGCTTTGGCAACGGCACGAAACTCGTCTTCATGTTTTAATCCTTTCATAGGGAAGTATTTCAAGGCATTTCCGCCCATATCACGAACGAGTGCAATAGCAGCCTTGATCGGAACAATGGCCGACTCACTTATTCCGGCACTAATCGGACCAGTGGAGATATTCACATATCCCACTTTACCTGTTGGTGAGACAAGGGAATTAATCCAACTTTCTTTTTCTGCTAAATTAGCTCGCGTTGCTCCGACTGCTGGGAAAACTTGATTAATATGGGAGCCAGGATAATATTTAGCAATTTCAGCAACAACGGCTGCCTGCTTATTATCACCCGCGCCTAATCCGATCGAAACGGCATCATCAATCGCTGCTCCATATGCCTTCATGGCAGTGACAGCTTTCTCCACTGTTGGATAATCTTTTGAAAGCACTCCAACTAACACATGTCCTTCCGCTGCTTCAAAAACTTCTCTTGCATTCTCAATACTATTGGCTAATACATTTAAAGCGACTCGATCTTGATAAAAACGTTTTTCGATCGTCATTATTTTATTCCTCCTAAAATGGCCTTTAATTCCGCTTCAATGACATAAATGTCATCCCCTTGCAATGGACGAGGGTCAATATCGAAGAAGCCTTGGCGAATGCCGTAATCCCGAGTATAGATCGCGATGTCCCCATTTCGCAGCTTGTCATTTACCTCTTTCGCTGTTGTTCCTGTAACGGTAGGGTCAATTTGAATTCGTGCTCTAAAAATGGCACGCCCAGCTTCATCCTGAACAATCGTTACATTTACCCCGTCGATGGATTCAAGTGATTTAAGCACTTGCAGGCTTGCTTTTTCTTCTTCGCTGTGATCTTTTTTGACAAAATACTCATCCAATGCTTGTAACAAGCCAAAGGTACTTTCCTTTCCGACCTTCATACTTCTACCAATATAATGTAATTGTACTTTTACCGCTTCGATATATTCTTTCTTTCCGGCCACAATTCCAGATGTTGGACCTTCAATCGCTTTTGAGCCGCTATAAATGGCTAAATCAGAGATCTGGACGTATTTTTTCAAATCCTCTTCCGCTGCTGCATCCACGATCAATGGTACATGATTTGCTTGTGCCACTTCCCAGGCCTCTTCTACTGAAATCATATTTTTTTGTACGGCGTGATGCGATTTTACAAATAGTATAGCCGCAGTATTTTCAGTAATGGCATCCGCGATATGCTCCGCTTTCCCTTCATTGGCATAGCCAACTTCAACAAGCTTTCCACCGCCGAGAGCAACCATTGTTTCTACCGGTGCACCATACTGTACGTTATGGCCTTTTAGCATAATGATTTCATTCTTTTGAATCGCCTCTTGGTGAAGTTTTTCGCTTTTTCGGCGCTTCCCTTCGGTTACAATCGCGGCGACAGAAAGAGCAATTCCACTGGAAGCGGAGTTGACAACGACCGCTGCTTCTGAGTGAAGGAGCCCGGCAATATGTTCTCCTGCTTTATCTACTAAATCGGCCATTTCAACATAATTCTGGCCACCGATTTTCATCGCTTCCATTACAGTGTCGCTAGGAGCAGAAACGCCTAAAATGCTCATTCTCCCACTTGCGTTGATTACTCTTTTTAAACCATACTTAGCATTCAATGTATTCGCCATTGATCACCACTCCTTTTACGACAATTTTTTGCTCTGCCTTACGCTTTTCTCCTTCAGAATCGATTAAATCGACCGCCTCATCTTCTACTGAAAATAAGGTCAGATTGGCGATATCTCCTTTTGAAATCCGGCCAAGAGCAGGCTTGTTTAACCAGCTTGCAGCATGAACCGTTACAGCTTCAATAATCTCTTTTAATGGATAGCCCAAATATAAAAATTTTGTTAAGATACTGGCCATATTGTAAACAGGTCCATGCAGACGATTTTTCCGATAGATATCTGTACTAATTGTATTAAAGTGGATATCGTATTCTTTCGCTTGTTCTGCGATCTTGAAAGAAAAGCTTGCATTCCCATGACCTACATCTAAATGAACCCCACGATTGATGGCCTCAAGAAACTTAGGGAGTGGTTTTCCTGTTTCGTCAAATAAATTATTGGATTTTCCATTCAAATAATGGGTAATCACATCGTTTTTCTTTAGCAAATCCAATACATCATTAATATTTGGAGGACCTGATCCAATATGAACCATGAGCGGTAAATCTGTATCCTCAGAAAATGTACGTGCTATTTTTAACGGCTCTACCCCATTGTCACCAACGACACTTTTGCTGATCCTAGCCTTAAGACCGACGATAAAATCTTTGTTTTCTGCAACCGCTCTTTTTAAATCATCTTCATTTAGCAAGGATAAATCTGATAACTCATCAATTCGCTTTAATCCAATCCGCGAAATATTGAGGAAGGCAAATACATTCGTTTTCGACTCTTTAGAATGACGAACTAAGTCATGGATCCGATCAGCCCCTGTGCTGCCAGCATCTATAATGGTTGTGACCCCGGTTTTATAACCAATCTCGTCAATATTGTCTCCATATGGGTCGAATTCTGGAAAAGCATGGACATGCATATCAATCCAACCACTGGAAACATAAGCTCGATGTTTATAATCAATGATGGTTCCGCCAACACCAGTACCTGGTGGACCAATCTCGACTATTTTTTTATCTTCTACAACTATATCTACAGAGTTGCCGTCGATCATTTTTACATTCTGCAGAACAAATCTAGCTGTCATTTTAAATCATCCCTTTTGATAAGCCTTAGTCAGTAAGCCATTTGTTCGCGCTTACTTATTACGTTGCAATAAAAGAGTAACACTTATTTTTAATCCAGTCAACATAACGTTATAATGTTTAATTGTTGAGATTAAATATTAAATTCGAGTCTGCTTTCAATAATATGCTCACATAAAAACGAATCACTGATTTTCAGGCAGCTTTTGCTGCAAGATAGATTTATTTTTTATATTAGCAGTTTTCCAAGCAATCTAGTAAATTAGAATTATTTTCCATAATTTCCCATGTAAAACATTGCAATTATATAAAAAATAAAATAATAATGGAATTATATCTATTCGGTTCTATTTAATAGATGGCCCAAAAAACATAGAAAAAGGAGGAGGAGTATTTGCGAATTTTATTTTGTAGCGTGGTGATTACATTCTTTTCACTAGGCTTATTGATTTCATCTGCTCTAGCAGAGGATGTAGAAACCTATGAAGTTGGTACATCTCACTTAAATGTAAGATCCTCCCCATCTCACAGTGCGCCTATAATAGGGGAACTCCAAAAGGGTGATCAGATTAGAGGTTTTGAAGAAAATGCATTTGGTTGGGTGAAGACATACTTCGGGGGCGAAGAAGCATGGGTGGCCTCGCAGTATTTGTCTAAACAATCAAATACTATAGCCACAAAAGGACAGGAACAACTGGTTACTATCGTTGATAACGATGTAAGAGTACGTACTGGTCCAAGTACGGATCACGGCATTATACATCAAGTTTCCAAAAATTCGACGTATCCAATGGTCAATCAAGCAAATGATTGGGTAGAAGTTAGATTAGATGATGGTTCGACTGGTTGGATTGCGATGTGGTTAACAGATATGAATCGTGAATCTGCTACTGCTCCGGTAGAGGAACAGCCTAAAAATATCACTTCTTTAAATGGGTATAATATTGTGATTGATCCCGGGCATGGCGGAGAAGATCCAGGTGCCATAGGATTAAATAATGTTTTTGAAAAAGATATTACAATGAACATGGCCAATGCTGTCGCGCAAAAGCTACGTGATGCAGGTGCGACAGTCATTATGACAAGGGATAATGATTATTATGTATCATTAGAAAAACGGACTCAGATAAGTAGGGACTATAATACTCATGTTTTTATTAGTTTGCATTATAACGCTCATCCAGCTCATAATATCGGTGGAATTGAAACGCATTACTCTACAGGTGAAAGTAGCTATGCACTAGCGAAAAAAGTTCAAGCGGAATTAGTGAGCAGTACATCAATGAGAGGACGCGGGATTCAGCAAAGTGGCTTTCACGTTATCCGTGAGAACAATGTACCTAGTATTCTAGTAGAACTGGGTTTCATTACAAATCCTAATGAGTTAGCCTATATTCAAACTCAAGACTATCAAAACCATGTAGCAAATGGCATTGTTGAAGGAATTCGTCATTACTTTGCTCAATAAATGGACTAGATTACACATTAAAAAAGGCTTTTTACGAGCCTTTTTTTAGTATCTAAAAGGTTGTTACGTACATATTCGCTTTTGTCACCGATCGTAGAAGATTATCAACCAAATTTACGATAGCGTATCATCAACAAAGCGCCACATTTCTTTTGATACGGAAATAACATCTTCCAGATTACAAATCATACAGGTTATACCCCCACCATACCTGTCGTGTTCAAACTCCGAGGACTGTCACGGGGAAAAGTTGCTTTTTTTAGGAATAGACAAACCCATTATTAAGATGAAGTTCCCCATTATGTGCGTGAGAAACCCATTTAAGAAGAAATCCGCCCATTTAATGTCTGAAGAACCCCATTATTAAGGCGAAGTTCCCCATTAATCTGCCCAGGAAACTAATTTATTGAGCTTGAAGACAGAAATACTGTACAAGTTTACTGTCCTAATTCGCCTTTAATATTTTTTAGTATTTAAGTAAAACTAACTTTGTCACTCACTCTGCGTCAAAGTTAGTTTTTAACTTTGTTGATCCTGTTCTGTTTGTGAGCTAGGATATGAATGAAATAAATATTGGAGGAGGGAGTAAATGGCTCAATCTAATATAAAAGTAGCTGTTCAAAAGTTGGGTAATTTCCTTAGTTCGATGGTTATGCCAAATATTTCGGCGTTTATTGCCTGGGGGTTGATTACAGCCTTATTTATCCCTGACGGCTTGTGGCCGAATGAAAGCCTTGCCAAGATGGTTGACCCGATGGTGACGTATTTACTTCCCATCTTAATTGGATATACGGGTGGTAAGCTTGTACATGATCAGCGCGGGGGTGTTGTTGGTGCGATTGCCACGATGGGGGTCATTGTGGGTGCCGATATTCCAATGTTCCTCGGTGCCATGGTCATCGGTCCTCTTGGTGGATGGGTCATTAAGAAATTTGACCAACTGATTGAGGGGAAAGTACGGGCTGGATTTGAAATGCTCGTTAATAATTTCTCAGCAGGTATTCTCGGTGGACTCATTGCGATCTTTGCTTTCTTAGGTGTTGGTCCTGCTGTTACTGTAGTTACAGGCTGGCTTGTAGCTGGTGTTGATTGGTTGGTAGGAATGGGATTACTCCCATTAACTAGCATTCTAATTGAACCGGCCAAAGTGTTGTTCCTTAACAATGCTGTAAACCATGGTATTTTATCCCCTATTGGAGTGGAACAAGCAAAAGAAACTGGAAAATCAATTCTGTTCCTTCTTGAAGCAAACCCTGGACCAGGTCTTGGTGTCTTAATTGCTTATATGATCTTTGGTAAGGGCACTGCGAAGAAGTCTGCTCCGGGAGCAGGAATTATTCACTTCCTCGGGGGAATTCATGAAATTTATTTCCCTTATATCTTAATGCGTCCGATGCTTTTCCTGGCTGTCATTCTTAGTGGGATGAGTGGTGTATTTACTTTAGTTCTATTGAATGGTGGATTATTCGCTCCATCATCACCAGGAAGTATTATTGCCATTTCGGCTGTCACACCGCACCATTTGAGTGCTTATATTGCGAACTATGCAGCCGTGTTAGTCGCAACAGTTGTTTCTTTTGCTGTTTCAGCTTTTATACTAAAAACTGGAAAACAAGGAGAAGAAGATATCGAAGCGGCAAGTCAAAAGATGCAGGAAATGAAAGGGAAGAAAAGCAGTGTGGCAAGTGCTCTAACTGCGAAGCAAGAAACAGTCCCTCACGATGTATCGAAGATTATCTTCGCTTGCGATGCTGGAATGGGGTCTAGTGCAATGGGTGCTTCCCTCCTACGCAAAAAGGTAAAAGCAGCAGGCTTAGATATTTCTGTTAGTAATACAGCGATTAGTAATCTACCGCCTGATGCGCAAATTGTCATCACTCAAGAAGAATTAACTTCAAGAGCCCGGAATAAAGTGCCAAATGCTTATCACATTTCTGTTGATAATTTTCTGTCGAGCCCAGAATATGATAAATTAATTCATACGTTAAAAGATACTGAAAAGGCAGAGCCGAATGAAACGATAGATGCGATAGAAGAGCAGGCAAATGTGAACCAGGAGTCAGAAACAGCTCAAAATAATGATTTGCTTCGCCCGGAAAATATTTTCTTGAATATGGAGTTTGCCAATAAGGAAGAAGCAATCCGTTTTGCTGGAAAGATCCTCTTTGATGCAGGATATGTAAAAGAAAGCTATATTGATGCAATGGTTGAAAGAGATGAAATGACCTCAACTTATATGGGGAATGATGTAGCTATTCCGCATGGTACTGAAGCAGCGAAAAAAGATGTCATCGCCTCAGGCTTTACTGTTCTTCAGGTTCCGAACGGTGTCGATTTTGATGGTCAAAAGGCCCGTCTGATCTTTGGTATTGCCGGTAAGGATGGCACCCATCTTGAAATATTGTCTGGAATTGCACAGACATGTTCCGATATGGAGAATATCGAAAAAATGGTGAACGCTACAAGTGCTCAAGAAATCATTGATATTATAGGAAAAGAATAAACATGTACTTGATGAATAGAACGGCGCGAGGTTAGCGCTATTCTATTCATTCTCTTATGTTTCCATCACATAGAAATGAGAGGAATCTATGTATATTACCTCGAGGGAAAAATCAATTATTGAACAGATCATTAAAATTTCCGGAAAACATACTGCCTTTTCGATTGCTTCTTCCTTAAATGTAAGTAAAAGGACGATTCAACGTGATTTAAAATCAGTGGAAAGAATCGTTGAGCAATTTGGTCTGAAATTGGTGCGTGATAGTCATCAAGGCCTTTCTATTGAAGGAAAAAATGAACAAATATTTCGCTTGGTGCAATTTTTGACAACGATCGAACCCGTCGATCAGCCCCAAAAGGAAAAAGCATTGCGACTTTTACTAGCGTTGCTTGAAGAAGAGGTATATAAGACGCAGGTCTTGGCCAATGAAATTGGGATAAGTACAACAACATTGACGACATACCTAGATGAACTTTCACTATGGATGAGCCCATTTCAACTCCGACTTTTGCGAAAAAGAGGGGTAGGTGTTGAATTATCTGGGAGCGAAGTGAACAAACGTCGTGCATTGGCCAATTTTTTCCTCCAATACTTTAACGAAGAGCTTATTGAGTTTCTCTATTTGCTAGAAAGTGGGAATATGCCGGAAGAAAAAATTCTTCATTATTTTATTCCTCATTATTTTCGAGAAGTGATTTTCCTAATCAATTCAGCTTTTCATGATGAATCTGTTCATCCAGCTGATCGCGGCTATCTAGAGCTAGTTCTACATACGGCTATTACCTTGCAACGCGCAGAGTCCCAATTTAAAATTGAGAAAAACTTTGGGTTATCCAATAAGGAAGTTGCTGCGGAAATAGAGGTTATGCGTAGAATCAGTCAACAGCTAGAAGGGAAACTCCATATCAGTATTTCTGAAAGTGATATTCAATATTTGGCCACCGTCCTTAAAGGGACAAAACTGCTGAGCGTACAGGGAATCCCCTATGATAGTGTCGTGCTCGCGCAAAAAATTAGCAATGTCATTCAATCCGTTTCCGACCAAATTCATCTCGATTTAACGAATGATTTTTCTCTGTTTCAAGGATTGATCGCCCATATGGAGCCGTCCCTATTTCGGATTAAGCAGAATATGGAAGCCTATAATCCATTAAAAGAAGAAATCATGCGTAAATATCCGGTTCTATTTATGGCAGTTAAAAACAGTCTAGAGGAAGAATTTCAAGAGATTAAAAACTTTCCAGATGATGAAATAGCTTTTATGGTTCTTCACTTCGGTTCGGCTTTAGTAATGAAGGAAGAAAGATTTTCCATAAAAGCACTTGTGATTTGTCCGACAGGAATTGGAACATCGAAAATGCTGGCGAGCAGGATTAAAAAGGAAATACCAGAGATTGACAGCATTGATATTCGTTCCATCAAAGATATCACCACACAGGTTGACTTAAGTGCGTATGATTTAATCATTTCGACCGTTAGGCTGCCTTTTATGCATGTCGAATATATTTTAGTAAATCCTCTTTTAAGCGAGGAGAATATCAATACGATTAAAACTTTTCTGCAAAATAATTTAGAGAATCTTACAATCGGCAGGCGTTACCAAAAGATAACACAAGCAGATATCTCGCCGCTTCCCGGAGAACAGCCTGGTTTGTCTGATTTATTAGGGGATTTGCAGGCTGTTCAGAAGAGTGCGGAAGAAATAATCAATAATTTTCGTTTTTATCGAATGGAACATACAGCCACCGAAGAGCAAGTATTAGAAAAAATGCTTTTGAAAGCAGAGGAAGAGGATTTACTTACAAATCCAACTGCTGTTCTTCAAGCATTAAAAGAGCGGGAGAAAAAGGGCGGACTCGGCATTCCCGAAACGAATCTTGCCCTTTTCCATACAAGAGACAAACATGTTAAGCAACTTATTTTCCAAATTGCCCACTTACCAAATCCGTGCGTTGTGAAAGGGATGGATGGAAAAGATGTGGTGATGAAAAACTTACTTCTTATGCTTGTACCTCATGAATTAAATCATCGAGAGCACGAGATTGTTAGTCTTATCAGTACGAATATTATTGAGTCCAATGAAGCCCTCCTCGTCTTTACTTCTGCAAATGAGGAATTGATTTATAAAAGGTTGGAAAACATTCTTGTTAGATATCTTCAATCCAATTTTAAAAATAAGTGATAAAGGATGATTTGATGAAAAAAGTTGTGCATTTTGGAGCAGGGAACATTGGCAGAGGTTTTATTGGAGCATTATTTTCCCAATCTGGCTATCATGTAGTATTTGTCGACATTGCGGAACAGATCATCAATCAACTAAATGAAGATAAACAATACAATGTCAAGCTTGCTACAGATCAACAAGAAACACTTAATATTCAGAATGTATCTGGATTAAATAATTTGAACCAAGAAGAGGAAGTCATTGCAGCCATTAAGGAAGCAGCCTTTTTAACAACAGCGATAGGGCCTACTATTCTTCCCCGAATCGCTCCATTGATTGCCAAAGGTTTACTTGCCAGAGTCAATGAAAATAAAGACAAGCTATATGTCATTGCCTGTGAAAATCAAATTTCAGCGACTGATTTATTAAAAGGTTATATTATGGAACATCTTGACGTAGCAGATCAAAACAAGGTTCTCACGAATGTTGCCTTCTTAAATTCAGCGGTTGACCGAATTGTACCGATTCAGCATAATCAAGGAAGTTTGGATGTACTTGTCGAGCCTTACCATGAGTGGGTGGTGGAGGCAACAAAGGAAATTCCGCATATTGAGGGAATGAAAATTGTTCCCGATTTAGCCCCCTTTATTGAAAGAAAATTGTTCACCGTTAATACAGGTCATGCAGTGATTGCGTATTTTGGTTATCTTGCTCATAAAGAAACCATTGACGAAACATTGGCAGACAAAGTTATATACAACCAAGTAAAAGCTACATTAGAAGAGACCGGTGCTTATTTAATCCATAAATACAATTTGAATCCTGATGAGCATCAAAAATATATTGAAAAGATTATCAGTCGCTTTAAAAATGCCCATTTACAAGATGGTGTAACAAGGGTCGGACGTTCTCCGCTTAGAAAGCTTGGTCCAGAGGATCGGCTGGTACGTCCTGCCGTCCAAGCGCAAAAAGCAGGCCTATCCTACACAAATCTTGCTAAAGCCATTGCGGCAGCCTTGCTATTTGATTACAAGGAAGATGAAGAAGCGGCGAAGCTACAAACCATGCTACAAGAACAAGGTATAGCACCTGTCCTTCACGAAGTATGCGGCCTTGATGAGGCCAATGAACTAGCCCAAGAAGTGATCCGCCATTACAATGATATGAAACAGGCTTAACATCCATTAGCCCCCGAGAAGATTTACCTTTTCGGGGGCACCTATAAATATTATGGATATGCTCTAAGTCATTGAAGCGGCCTTGAGATTAGTGGATAAAGGCTAAAAGAAGCCGGGTTCTAGAGGAATCTTGTTAGAACCTGGCTGCCTATTTAAAATCCAATTCTAATTTCCCGTTTTTGAGCTCAAGTGGAGCGTCAAATTTTTTGCCAGTTGAGGTAGTAAACCCTTTAATTACATTTGTTCTGCCTTTGGTACATAGAAATTTTATTTGTGTTGACGTAAGTTTCTTTTTTAAAAAGGTGCCAGGGAAAGTTTGTTTGCAGCCATTTTTATAATTGCTGCAACCGTAAAATGATTTTCGTGCAATGATCGTGCCTTTGCCACATGCTGGACATGGTGCTACCTCTTTCGGCTTGTAGCTGGTTTTACGTGAAGAGGCAGGGTGGAGTACAATATCGATCTGTTGCTTTATTAATTTTTCTGGCACATCTTGGAGGAGTTTGTGAATAAACTTTTCAATATTGTGCAAAAAGTGCGGTCCTGTTCCTTCTCCATTGCCGATTTTTCGCAAGTAGTTTTCCCATTTCGCTGTCATGGAGGGGCTTGCGAGTAGGTTTCCCTCGATTGCTTGGCAAAGGATTCGGCCTTTATCAGTAATTGCGACGATATTGTTGGTTACGGTGATATAGCCATGTTTTTTAATTGTTTCAATGATTCCACTTCTTGTTGCTTCTGTTCCGAGTCCCTCTATCTCTTTCAAAACATTGATCTCCGTTTGATCATCAACAAGTTTCCCGCATGTTTTCATCATGGTAATCAGTTGCCCCTCCGTGTACGGCTTCGGCGGTTGTGTTTTGCCTTCTTTTATCTCAATTTCACTTTGGACGTTTTCCCCGTGTTTCAGTTGCGGAAGTGTCGGTTTTTCAGAGGCTTGGGCCTTTTGGGAAGGTGGGAAAAGCTCTTTCCAGCCTTTAACGCGCTCAGTCTTGCCTATGGAAAAAAAGGGCAACCCGTTCACATTTGTCGTTACTTTCGTTTCTGTGTATAAATAGTCTCGGTGAAACATGGCAAGTGTCGTCCGAATAATTTCTTCATATAAATTTCGTTCGAGTGATGATATTTTGGCGAGTGTTGCTTGAGTTGACAGCTTTTTGGTTGGAATAATTGCGTAATGCTCATGGACCTTAGAGCTGTCAACGAAGCGTTTTTTGGGAGTCCATGATGCCACTTCAAACGGGACCCCGATCAGCTCCTGAAAATCTCCAACTGAAGCCGCTAGATAGGAAAATTCTGCTGGAGTAATATGTCTTGTGTCGGTCCTTGGATAGGAAACAAGCTTTTTTTCGTAAAGACCTTGCAATGTTTTCAGCACCGTTGCTGGACTGGCTTTCCATTTGCGATTGGCGGTGGCCTGCAGGCTAGAGAGTGAATGTAACTGTGGTGGGGGAATTCGCTTTTCTGCCTCGGTCAGTTCCGTGATCGTTCCTGGTGTGTTTGGGTGTATTTGTCGCTCATTTAAAAGCTGAGCCACAATCTCTCGCTTTGGTTCTTTTATTTTTGCTTTCCCTTTATAAGTTCCATGCTGAGCGGAAAATTGAGCCTCCACTTCAAAAAACGGCTCAGAAACGAATGTCTCAATCTCTCGATCACGTTGGTAAATGAGATAAACTGTGGGTGATTGAACGCGTCCAATTGGAAAAACATGTTGAATGCCCTTTTTCTTCATCAAAAGTGTGTATAGGCGTGAAGCATTCATGCCAACGAGCCAGTCGCTAATCTGGCGGGCTTTTGCTTCTTCATACAATTGCAGATCTTTTTTATTATCCCGCAAGTGCTCGAACCCTTTGCGCACTTCGTCTGCCTCCAGCGAGTTAATCCATAAGCGTTTGATGTTTTTCCCACGTGCACCCGTGTGATTATAAATACTGTAAAAAATATTGGAGCCTTCTCGGTCCACATCACAAGCATTAATAACAGTGTCTGTTTGATGGATAAGTGTTTTTACAATATTAAACTGCTTCGCTTTCCCTCTAGCCACCTGAAATTCATAATGATCCGGAAGAATTGGTAAACTTTCGAGAGACCAGCGTTTCCACGCAGGATTGTAAGTGTGTGGTTCTTTTAGTTCCACAAGATGGCCAACACCCCAGGTGAGATATGCCCCATTTGGAAAGGTTGAACAAGGGGAAATTTCTATATAGCCTTCATGTTTTCGGGTTGGAAAAGCATCCGCATATGCCTTTGCCTGGCTTGGCTTCTCGGCTAAAATTACGGGTTTCATCACTTTCACCTCTAACTCCTAATCGTACGCTTGTTCTATTTTTAATTATCTCATAGAAGAGGGACTCCAGCAAGTAAATTACAAGAGTTTTAAAGTTTAGGTTATGGAGAACTTATGACTTAAACTCACTCAAAAATACGTTATACTTAAGGTAGATAGTCCATTTTTAAGGAGGGTTCTTTTTATGAAGAAAATTATAAATGATCCAAATGAAGCGGTCCAGGATATGCTGGAAGGGTTAGTGATGGCCTATCCGCAAAAACTGCAAAGACTGGCTGAGACAACAGTTGTGATGAGAAAGAATGTGCCAGTAACCGGCAAAGTAGGGCTTATTAGCGGCGGGGGCAGTGGCCATGAGCCGGCCCATGCAGGTTATGTCGGGAAGGGGATGTTGGATGCAGCAGTTGCCGGAGAAGTTTTCACCTCGCCAACACCGGATCAAGTTTTGGAAGCGATTAAAGCGGTAGATAGTGGCAACGGAGTTTTCCTCGTGATTAAAAATTATACCGGGGATGTGATGAATTTTGAGATGGCGGCAGAATTGGCGGAAGCAGAAGGTATTCAGGTGGAAAAGGTGATTGTGAATGATGATGTGGCGGTGGAAGATAGTTCGTTCACAACAGGGCGTCGCGGGATTGCCGGCACAGTATTCGTCCATAAAATTGCCGGTGCCAAAGCAGAAGAGGGTGCCGAACTCTCTGAAGTGAAGCGAGTTGCTGAAAAAGTCGTAGCCAATGTGCGCTCCATGGGCATGGCGCTTACACCTTGTATCGTTCCAGCATCGGGAAAGCCGAGTTTCCAATTGGACGAAAATGAAATGGAAATTGGGATTGGCATTCACGGGGAACCGGGTATTGAAAGAAAAAGGATTGGTACGGCAATGGAAATTGCGCATGAATTAACGGAAAAGATTCTTAAGGATCGAGAATTCTCTGGTGATGTTGCTGTCATGATCAATGGACTCGGAGCCACACCAGAAATGGAACTTTATATCCTTAACAAAAATGTTCAAAAAATCCTAAGTGAGAAAGGGATACATGTCTACAAGACATATGTTGGCGAATATATGACTTCGCTTGAAATGGCAGGATGTTCGCTGACATTATTACAATTGGATGAGGAATTAAAGTCACTGCTCGATGCAGCAGCTGACACGATTGCTTTTCGCCAGTAAAACATAATTAAGCCACTTTTGAAACAGGAAAGGAGTTTTCGCCCTATGGAAATCAATGCAACTCTAGCGGTTCAATGGATTGAAAAAACGAATGAAAAAATCCAGGAAAACAAGGAGTATCTTACTTCGCTCGATCGGCCAATCGGTGATGGAGATCATGGGCTCAATATGTCGCGTGGCTTCAAGGAAGCGCTAGAAAAGGTGAAAGCAGGGAATTATCCAACGCCAGCTGATGTTTTCAAGGATGTAGCCATGACCTTGGTTTCTAAAGTCGGAGGAGCCTCGGGACCATTGTTTGGAACAGCCTTTTTAAAAATGTCTGTCGCTACTGCAGGTCAGCAAGTGCTAAATGAAAGTGCTTTTGTAAAAGGCCTTGAAGCAGCTTTGGACGGAATTAAACAGCGTGGCAAAGCAACAACCGGCGAAAAAACGATGGTGGATGTTTGGGAGCCTGTTGTAGAATGGCTACAAGACAATGGTTTTGAACCTGAAGGTCTGCTTGCTGAAGCCGAAGGAGCGATGAATGCTACAAAAAATTTGACGGCTACAAAAGGACGAGCTGCCTATTTTAAAGAAAAATCAGTTGGACATATCGATGCCGGTGCAGCTTCTTCTTATTACGTGTTTGCCGCATTAGCGGAAGTGTTGGGAGGAAAATAACA
Source organism: Lederbergia ruris (assembly GCF_018332955.1). Classification (NCBI taxonomy): domain Bacteria; kingdom Bacillati; phylum Bacillota; class Bacilli; order Caryophanales; family Bacillaceae; genus Lederbergia; species Lederbergia ruris. The sequence goes on along the minus strand of NZ_BORB01000009.1, from coordinate 99,448 downwards.
GGATGACATATGTAGGGTTGGTTCTTATTTCACATAGTTCAAAAATAGCAGAAGGTGTGAAAGAACTTATTCGGCAGGTCGTGAAGGATGTTCCGATTGAAACGGCCGGCGGTACGGAAGAGAATGGGATTGGCACGAGTATCGATAAAATACAAGCCGCCATCAGCAAAGTTGACCAGGGGAGAGGCGTGCTGCTATTCTACGACCTTGGCAGTGCCAAAATGAACGCAGAAATGGCGATCGAAATGAGTGGCTTGGAGAATGTTCGCTTGATTGAAGCGCCAATCGTAGAAGGGGCTTATGTAGCTGCTGTAGAGGCAGGCATGGGGAAAGAATTAGATGAGGTAGAAAAACGAGTGAAAGCAAGCTTTTAAGGATGAGATGAAGGCAATACCAGAAGAGCTGAGCTGCACGTTCCTCTTCAATCAACAGAGACAGGCACACGAGTCTAGAGCTGTGTGCCTGTTTGGTCATGTGAATTTAAACTACTCTCCTTATTTATTGACGAAGTTAGCAGACTTGAAAGATGGCATGATATGGGAATTTCTCTTTTCATGCCCCATGCCCCTTCTATAAGCAACTCATTTTACATTACGCCCACATTTTGTATATTATACCTCCTTCATGAGCCTCATAGTAGACTATTAAGGAACTCATAAAAAATATCCTTCTGAATATAGTGGAAAGGAAAGGTAATTAGCAACAATGAATCATTTCGTTGCATACCTTAGAGGAGTTAACTAGTATATATAGTAGATTTGAGTGCGGTTTCATTGAAGTTAGATTCTTTCACTATCTCATTTCTTTTAGGAGGGAGAAGGTGGATTATTAGACAGGCATCATAAAATAGGAATATGGAGGTATATCAAAATGGAATTATATTTAATTCGGCATGGAGAATCTGTTGGAAATGTGTCTCCAGGTCAAGATCTGCCAGATTGTCCATTAACGAAACGCGGAGAAGAACAAGCAAGACTCGTTGTGCAGGGGCTAATGGAAGCTGAGATTACACATATTCTTTCTAGCCCACTCATAAGGGCGCTCCAAACGGCTCAGCCTTTTGCACGAGCAGTCAATAAGCCCATCATCGTGATGAAGGATGCTTACGAGGTTAGACATCTAGATTCATGTACGGGTACAAAATTAAGCGATTTATTGGACCAATTTCCTGAGGCGGAATTTGGAGAGGATTTCGAGCCAAATGGATGGCATTATCAGGGAAATGAGAACCCCGCGATCATCATTAAAAGAGTCAGCAAGATCGCTGAACAATTGAAAGAATATCATGAAGAAGCTAAAATCGCGCTGTTTGCCCATGGTACATTGAATCAATATCTCATTAGAGAGTTAATCGGTCTATCCGATTCTAAACACGTCCGTTTTTATCAGGAAAATACCTGTATTAATTGGTTTACGATTACGAAGGATTTTACGAGAGTGAATAAAATAGGGGATGTCCATCATTTGCAGGGGCTTGCCGAGGTAAGGTAATAAAAAGACTTTGATTCATGATCTTATTGAAATGAGCAGTATAATTTATTTCCTCTGGATTAAAAAATCGTCACTAAGTAGGCCTATAGAAAAGCTTTATCTGCTTAGTGACGATTTTATATGAGAGGATCCTTATTACCCATCAAGCGACTGCATAACACGATTTAATTTGTCATGGGGCGTAGCGGCGCTAAATTCTGAGTTTCATAATCTAGCAAAAATGGCTATTTTTATTTTACATGTTCAAATACAGATGCTAAACCATCAGAACGGTTTAAATTGAAAAATGCTATGAATCTATCAATTGATGTATTTCCACTGTTAATTCTTTTTGCTAATTTTTTACTTCTTTTAATAAGGTATTGTTTATGATTTGCAGTAAAGTAAAAGCCTAATCCTGAAGTCATGCTAAAGTTACGAAGGTGGAGAAACCGGGTAAACACAAGGGAATTTTCTTTAACACTTTTACTCAAACCGATGTCGATAACTTTGAAGGGCTCTGTATTGTTAAATATATCTTTTAACCAAATCATATTATTCTCAGGTATGATCTGTTCAACCTCATAAAGGGAAGGATTGGAAGCTTTCATAGCGGCTAATAACTCTTCTTCCTGCCGACTAATCTTTTCATTTTGTTCTATGAACTCCATTACAGCATTTTTCCCCTTTTTTATATTTTCATAAATGGCGAAATCTAGAATGACATCTTTTTCATATTCATGTTCTAGTACAATCTCATTATTTTGTTTAACTCCCAATAATTCAATAGCTTTTTCAAAGTCGACTTGATTCACACATTGATTTAAAATATCTGAATGTAATTGAACTTGTCTTTTTCTATATTCTTTATATGTAGCTGACAAATCCATCGTATCCTCACCTAACTTTCTAAAGCGCGTTGCCGTAAGTTATCCTTACTGACGAGTGAACCTTTCCATTTGAGTTTCTATAACAAAAACTCTTTTATTCAATGCGGCAGTTTGATCATCTACATGTTGAGCAATCTTCTCGGTGAAATCGCCTAAATGTTGAACGATATTCTTTTGAAGTTGTTCTTGTCCATTTTGTAGATGTCTTTGGCCTTCTTTCAAACTGTCCACATCCCTTTTTACCTCGTGAACATCCGACTTAAGACTGTCCACATCCCTTTTTAGCCCTTGAATATCTGAATGAATAGGTTGTAGTTCTTCCTGTGGGACGGATCGTAATATTTCCTTTAATTCCTTGTTCACCATGTCCACTCCCCCAGACTTTTCATTATTATATCACAGAGGAAAATGGTATGACACAACTGACTCACAGAAGGAGCTACAATTAAACTTTCCCAAGTTCATCCATAAATGCTGGCCTTCTTTTATATAGAACACGCAATTCATCCTTTAATTCGTTTGTTTTTTCTCTCCCGATCGTGTTTGCATAGTTTTTCAGTTTCCTGCAAACACTTTTATAGGCTTTTCGATTTGAAGCTATCTGCGCTTCCGCTTTTATATAGTGTGTATACAACTCGATGACATCCTCAGGAAATTTGCCAATTAACATGTCAGCATAACTTTCAATGTTTTCGGGATGTTCTTTTACATATTCCATAATCGCGTCGATATCCTCTTCTTCCTCTATTAGTTGGAGATAGATTGCGTTAGCTTGCCGGTTCCTCGAATGTTTTAATTCTTGTTTCAATTGAGTGTAAAAAGTTTTTTGATCCTTATGAACCAAGTCTTTTAATTCCCGGTAATAATCGAAATCACCATTAAGTAAAAGTTCTTTACCCAATTTTTCCTGTTCTTTTTTCCATCCCAGACCTTTATACGCTTTGTATCTAAATTCCTTCCATCTTGTCGCCAATCCAGAATAGCCTTTGTCTTTTTTCTCTCCTTCCAAAGCAAGTTCGATTGCTTTCTCGTAATTTGCTTCCTGAAGAAGTTGATTAATTGATATTCTCCGAAACGATGAGTACTCAAGATGTTCTTTTAAAAATTGCTCTGTTTCTTCTTTCGTACCAAACCTTCTCAACAAATCAAATTCAATATTAAGTAGGGATTCTTTGTAATACTTATTATAATCGTCATACGCTTCATCCGTTAAGTAAGAGTGAATGGCCGCTGTGATTTTATTTCTTAAAACCGGGACTTCTGCAAAATGAATGCACACCCGCAATAAGTCAATGCTAAAATCTTCCCAGCCGTTAAAGACTTCGTGTTGGCTGAGATGTAAGATTTTATTTAAGGCCTCTTCCTTCACGTTTCCATTATCACAATTTAGTGCGAGTTCTTCTATCTGCTTGATCGCCTCATTGACAAGAGAACCGATCTCTCCTCCTGAATCATCCGCGTATTGAAAGGCCTCCATTCCTTCTATTAATACTAAACTAGCAATATCTATAGAGCGAAGAATGTGGTAGGTGTCTTGCGCCTTTTCCAAAATTTCCGACAGTTCATTAGCAAAATGGAATGTATCACTGTATGGGATCATGCCATGTCGACCGATATATTTATGGACAATGGATTGGATGGCTTGTTTACAATACTGAATCTCTTGCGCATCCGTACCACTTGAATATTTTAGCAAAAGCTTATTGGTTAAGGCCAAATCATTTGCAGTTATGTCTTCTATAATCGTGATTAAATCTTCTTTGGAGAGATTACTTAGCACTTCCTTTAATGAAGGCTCTTGTGTTTTGGTGTTATGATTTTTATTGGTTTGATCTCGCAATTCAAAGTATGCCGCAATTTGATGCTTACAAATCGTATCGAAATCAAAAGGACAGTTACAATCGGAATAGACAATTTCCTCCTCCGTGCCTAACTTCACAACTACGTTATAATCAGTTCTACCTTCAACAGTAAATTGATATTCACCGTCCGCGTTACTAGATAGATTGATCACACGTCCTTCGAGATAATAAACATAACCTCTTTGGAAAATAGTCTGGTTTGTATAATTTTCGAAATTGTATAGCTTCATCCTGATTTCCTCACAATCTTTAAAAAACGGTCACGAGTTTTTGCCTAACACCATCATTACACCATCATTATAATTGAAAAATCTGCAAGATGACATAGGAGATTAAAAGTTCAAGGAATTAGAACGAAGGATTGGTTGAATGATTCGGATACGGAACAGCGCTTTTTGTTTAATATTCCAAAAGAGAGTGCAGGAGAAGCTATGGCGGAAAAAAATGTATTTGAAGTAGGAAAGGAGATGGGCCTATGTCTTATAACGAGGCATTAGAATGGATTGCCAAGAAGACAAGCGGACGTGGAACAGAAATTAAAAAATTATGACAAATAAACAACATATGGTCGTTTAAGGAATAAGTTCTTCTACGGCTGCTAACAATATTTCTTCTCCTCCCCATGCTTGTAGGGCTGCCCCAATCGATTGGATTAAATCTCCTGTTACCGCAGTTTTTTCAGCTTCGAATATGGAATGCTTGTCAGTTGTGCTAATCTGCTGGGTAACACCTAGAGCCTCCATTAATTGCCCAATGGTTTGTACCCAAATTCCGGTTAGAATTTTATCTTCACCTTCAACATTGTCCTTTAATGAATATAACTTGGATACTAGTACTGCTTCAGTAGCAACAGCAACCGCTTGAATCCATTGTAAAGTGGCAATTTGTTCTTCTATAACTGCCTTTAGTTCTTCATCCTCTAAAATATGTTCACTTTTGCTTCTGCCTTCACCATTAATGTTATTCATCATTTTCACCCTAATTCTTTATCGTTTATGCCTCAATTACTATTTAATTATTACTTTTTAGAAGTAAAGACATTAAAGTTGGACCTAATTTTGCGGTTTCTTTATTAATCTCAGTGGGGGATGAAAAAAACCACTGATTGAAGTTTCACTTTATTATAACTTTATACTATGCTTGAAACCTTTTATTGGATACTAAATTTCATAAGGAAATATTGAATAGATTTTTTCTACAAATAGGCAAGTTATCAATCCCCGTCAATATATATGGATAAGGATGTTAAATAGGCGGTGAGAAAATTTGCATGTTATAGGGAAAAGTGTGATTCGAAAAGAAGCTTTTGACAAAGTGACGGGGAGAGCCAAATATACAGCTGATGAACGAACGGTCGATACTCTTTATGTCAAAATCGTACCAAGTGCATATGGTCATGCGAAAATTGTATCCATTGAGGATTCCTTGGCAAAACAAATACCGGGTGTCAGATCGATTATAGTAGGTAGTCATGATTTACCTCTTACGGGTGAAGAAATTAGAGATCGCCCTCCCATTGCAGTCGATAAAGTACGGTACTATGGGGAACCTGTGGCTCTTGTTGTGGCGGATCGTCCCGAAATCGCTCAAAAAGCAGCAGATTTAATCGATATCCAATATGATCAGCTTCCTGTTATGAATACGCCAACAGAGGCCCTAAAAGAAGATGCTCCTATTATCCACGAAAATTTAGTTTCCTATGGAAAATTAGGAACTGCCTATCCAGTACCAAATTCAAATATTGCCAATGTAACGAAAATACGTAAAGGGAATATGGATCTAGGCTGGAAGCAGTCTGAAGTCCAAGTTGAGGGGAATTATCGATTTTCTCCTTCTAGCCATGCAGCGATGGAAACAAGAAGTGCAACGGCGGAAATTAAACCAGATGGATATGTGCATATTACAACTTCTTCACAAGCACCATTTATGGTTAAAAAATTAATGAGTATTTATTTTGGAATCGAAGTAGGAAAAATCGTTGTAGAAACTCCCTTGGTAGGAGGAGCTTATGGAGGAAAAGCTCCTGTACAATGGGAAATTCTAGCGTATATCGCTTCTAAAGCTGTTGGTGGAAGGCGCGTAAAGGTTGTTTATACGAGAGAAGAAGATTTAACGACTGCTCCCTGTCATGTTGGCTTAGAGGCGAAAGTTAGAATTGGCTGTACAAAGGAAGGAATGATTAAAGCAGCTGAAATGTTGTATTTGTTTGATGGTGGTGCTTATTCAGATAAGGCAATTGATGTAAGCCGTGCCGGCGGCGTTGACTGTACAGGTCCTTATCATATTGAACATATTTGGTGTAATTCACTCTGTGTATACACCAATCATCCATATGGCAGTCCCTTTAGAGGGTTTGGCCATTCCGAGGTTCTATTTGCTTTTGAAAGAACAATGGATAAATTAGCGAGAAAGTTGGGAATCGATCCACTTGAACTACGAAGAAAGAACGCGATTTTACCAGGTCATACGACTCCGACACAGGTGCTATTAAACAAAAGCAATGTAGGGAATGTCGTTGCCTGTATTGATCGCTTAAAAGAACTCGTCGACTGGGATCAGGGTCAAATAGAGGAAATAGATGAAAGAAAGGTACGGGTAAAAGGGGTTGCTTGCGGTTGGAAGACTTCTACGATTGATACAGATGCAAGTTCTGGAGTGATTTTAACGTTTAATCCAGATGGGAGCATAAACTTAATTTCTGGCGTAGTGGAAATTGGTACGGGGACGAAGACCGCGCTTGCTCAAATACTTGCAGAACGAATGAAAATGGGCGTTGATCAAATCCATGTAAAAATGAGGATTGACACGCAAACAACGCCGGAGCATTGGAAGACAGTAGCAAGCAGAGGAACTTTTATAGCAGGAAGGGCCGTGTTAGAAGCTGCGGAAGACGTGATCAGACAAATTAAGGATATTGCGGCCTTTGTATTAAGGACCTCTACCGAGGATCTTGAAGTAGCCTTTGGAAAAGTGTTTTTAAGGGATGATCCCAACGTTAGCTTGGATTTGAAAGAGGTCGTTTATGGTTATACATTTCCAAATGGACATTCCATTGGTGGTCAAATTATTGGCCATGGAAATTATATTATAAGACGGATGACGAAATTGGATCCTAAAACAGGTGCTGGACAGCCTGGGCCAGAATGGACGGTCGCAGCGTATTACGTTGAAGTGGAATATGATAAAAGAGATTTTACATACAAATTAGTGAAAGCGGCAACGGTCGTTGATATAGGGGCTGTCTTAAACCGCAAAGCAGCACTTGGGCAAGTGATGGGAGCGATGAGCATGGGATTAGCCTATGCTGGGAGAGAAACTTTTATATTTGACGTGTTGGGGAGGGTTCTTAATCCGCAACTGCGAACATATAGACCGATTCATTATGGAGAGAATCCGCAGTATCTGGTCGATTTTATCACAACTCCTCATATAGAAGCCCCGTATGGCGCAAGAGGAGTCGGAGAACACGGGTTATTAGGAATGCCTGCAGCGCTTGCCAATTCTTTAACTGTTGCAGCCGAAGTCGACATCAATGAACTGCCTGTCACTCCTGAATTCATTTGGAGATGCAAGGGGGAAAAGCGTTGATACCTTATGATTTTGAATACTACAAACCCAATTCGGTTGCGGAAGCAACGTCCTTATTTACTGATTTAGACGAAAAGGGAAGATCCCCTCTATTTTTTTCAGGTGGTACGGAAGTGATTACGCTCGGAAGATTAAATCTGATGAAAACTGGGGCAGTGATCGATATTAAAGACATTTTGGAATGTAATGTGATGGAGCTAAATGAAAATTCGCTAGTGATCGGGGCAGCTAAGACTTTAACGGACATGGAGGAAATGAATCTATTTCCATTACTAAGTAAAACGGTTAGAGAAATTGCTGACCGAACAGCTAGGAATAAGATCACAGTTGGCGGAAATATTTGTGGACAGATTTTTTATCGTGAAGCAGTGTTGCCTTTTTTATTGGCTGATAGTCAAATGGTGATAGCTGGCAGTCAAGGGATCAAGACGGTTCCCATTGGGGAAATTTTTAACGAACAACTTTTATTAAATCAGGGCGAGTTTCTCGTACAAATTAAGACAAATCGGAGATATATTGATATGCCCTTTATGAGTATAAAAAGGAGGCGCCAATGGAATACGGGCTATCCTCTTATTACCGTTGCTGCACTTAAGGCTGAACAAAAGGTTAGAGTCGCTATAAGTGGTCTAACCCATTTTCCATTTCGAACTAGTCAAATCGAGGATTCACTAAACAGAACGGAGCTTTCCTATGAAGGAAGAATAGATCTTGCTTTGAGTCGTTTAGATGTACCTGTTTTAAATGATACGGAAGGTTCTTCCCGTTATCGATTGTTTGTCTTAAAAAATACGCTGTATGATGTTTTACATGAATTAGGAGGCGAGGAAAATGGAGGCGTCTAATTCCTTGAAGGTAAGCACAACATTGCTGGTGAATGGGGAAGAGAGAGAAGTGATATTTCGCTATTCAGATGTTCTTTTAGATGTCTTGAGAAATACATTAGGCCTTACAGGAGCAAAACCAGGTTGTCTAAATGGAGATTGTGGCGCCTGTACGGTCAATATTGATGGAGTTGCTCAAAAATCTTGTCTAACTTTGGCAGTTGAGGCGAGGGGGAAAGAAATTCTAACGATCGAGGGGTTGAATGATCCCATCCAAGGGGCATTTGTCGATCACTTTGCTTTTCAATGTGGTTATTGTACACCTGGATTTCTCATGAATTGCCATTCTTTGCTCAAAACTCGGAAAAACCCTTCAGATGAGGAAATAACGAAGTGGCTTGAATCCAATATTTGTCGCTGTACAGGGTATATGGAAATAGAAAAAGCCGTTAAATCCGTTATAGTCGGTGTTCAAAACGGAGGATGAAAAGGATGCTACGCCGACGTCAATCGCTAACACCCTGTATGTCAAAAGTTCAGGAGGACTTCTGTGTTGGTGATTGGCGTGAGCTGTTTTATTAGAAGCGCAGAACTCATAATTTTAAAAAAGAAGAGAACAATAATATCTAGAAGTACTTAATTTAAAAGGTGGCGTTCTGATGGATTTTCCGACCATACATACGAATTTCTGGGATGCTGTCATTTCGGTTCCAGTAGTCATGATACTTACCCAACTTATAAAGTTATTTCTTAAAGTACCGAGGAAATTTGTACCAACGATTGCTCTGGTCTTAGGATTATGTATTTCTATCTTTATAGCGCACCGTCATAGTTTTATCGCAGGTATATTTATGGGATGGTTTTATGGGTATGCTGCAATTGGGTCTTATGCTTCATTAAAAACAACCATTCAAGCATACAGAAACGAGAAAGAATAAAAATATTTTCCCCCGTTTTTGGATATCCCACTAGGCGTTTGCACTTCTCTAAACTTGGATTAAAAACGAGGCCGGATCTCTTTTTGTTATATCATCTTCGAGTAATCACACTCGCCCACCGACTTGAATCCTTTCTCATTCAAAAGTTGTATGCATGAATCCTCTTTTTTTAGTAGGAGTTTTCCGTCTGCCTTCCGATGTTTCTCTATGCTCACTCCCTTTAAAATAATAGTAAGAACAATAAAGAAGGCGAGTGATTTTATGAAAGCGGTTGTGATGATTACAGGCGCATCTAAAGGCCTTGGCAGGGCATTGACATTGGCATTCGCACAACAAGGAGTACGGCTTGCCATTTGTGCAAGAGGAGAAGAGCTGCTGCAGAAGGTAGAGCGGGAAGCACAGGAGCTTGGGGCAGAAGTCATCGCAGTCAATGCTGATATCTCTGATGTTAAGGATGTCGATCGTTTCGTATCGATTGCGGAAGAAGCATTTGGACGGGTGGATGTATTAATTAATAATGCATCCATATTTGGACCAGGACCGACATTGCTGGCTGATTATCCGCATCATGACTTTGCGGAAGTACTCCAAGTGAATGCAATGAACCCTTTCCTTGTTACGAAGCGGGTATTGCCAGGCATGTTAACCCGAAATAAAGGGAGAATCCTTAACGTGACATCGGAAGCGGGAAAAACAGGATTTGCGGAATGGGGCGCTTACGGTATTTCCAAGTTCGCAGTGGAGGGCTTAACACAAACCTGGGCTGATGAACTGCAGGATACAGGGGTTAGTGTGTGTATGGTTGACCCTGGGGAAATGGATACGGAGATGCACTGGATTGCAGTTCCGGATTGTGATTATGAACTGAGTGATCCGAATGATGTTGCGAAAGTATTTGTATCGATCGCATTGAATGAATCCATGGAAGTAAACGGAAAGAGATTTGAGGCGCAATCCCTTTTAGATGAAAAAGAGGAAAGTCAATGATGGTAGCTGCCCGTTCCTTCCAAGTGCCTAAATATTTAGATGCGAGTACCCCTGCAGAATATAGAGGGATCAGTCGGGATCATGTTCGTTTAATGACACTCGATAGTGTTACGGGGAAACACTTTCATCATTATTTTTATCAGCTGGATTCCAGCTTGCGTGAGGGAGACTTGCTTGTGCTAAATAATAGCCGCACCCTCCCGCCTGTGTTAAAAGGGAAAAGGGGAAAGCAAGCGATTGAAATTCGCTTATCTCGTAAATTAACGGACCAGGAATGGGAAGCACTCATTGTAGAAGACGTATGTACAGTCGGGGAAAAAATCGATCTACCTGGAGAATTAACGGCAACGATTACGGGAAAAGGAAATGAGGCGCCTTTGGTGATTCTTTCCTTTTCAAAGAGCGGATTGGATTTATACGATGCGATTTATCGATACGGGGAGCCGGTCTACTATGAATATATTAAAACACCGTGGCCGTTAGAGATGTATCAGACGGTTTATGCTTCCGTTCCGGGTTCTGTTGAAATGCCTTCAGCCGGAAGAGCTTTCTCTTGGAAACTGCTTAATAAATTAAAGCGAAAGGGCGTCAAAATTGCTTATCTACAGCTGCATGCCGGGTTAAGTTATTACGAAAATGATCGCTGGCCTAATCCTAGTAACCATCCTGAAGCATTTCGCATTCCAGAAGAAACAGCAGAATGGGTAAACAAAACGAAAAAGAATAAGGGACGGGTCATTGCCGTTGGAACAACAGTGGTTCGGGCCCTTGAAACAGCGGTCAATCACGGCGGACATGTGGAAGCACAGGAAGGGATCACCTGTCTATATATTCAAAAAGGGTACCCACTGAAGGCAGTGGACGGACTTTTAACGGGGTTTCACGAACCAGAGGCAAGCCATCTGGATCTGCTTACTGCGTTTATTGATGAAAAACTTCTTATGAAAGCTTATGAGGAAGCAATATCAGCCGAATATCTTTGGCATGAGTTTGGTGATATGAATTTGATCCTACCAATGGAAGAGAAACGATGAAGTGGCATCATGCTGGTATTGAAGTACGAAATTTAGATGACTCCATTCACTTCTATGAAAGGATGTTTGACTTTACAATTGAGCAATTCCTTACGTTGAGCTGTGAGAAAATTGCCTTTCTAAAAAACGCCGGTGTGAGAATCGAATTAATTGAATCAGAGGTCATTCCGGCCCCATGCAATTCAGTCCATATATCGTGGCAAGTCGAAGACATAGAGAGCTGGATGAAAAGGCTAAGAGGAAAGGGACTCTCTCCTTCAGAAGGGCCTTACGCGCTGAAAAGTGGCTGGGTTACTGTTTTTTATGAAGGACTTGATGGTGAGATAATAGAGCTCATTCAACTGTAAGATCTGCATTACGATCTTGATATTTCCGTGATTCGAGTATATATCTTTTTCTGCTTTTACCATCCTTTTTCATTTAACATGAACGCTTGATAAGCTGCTAAAGTAAGACATGTGATGTGAACACATGATCTTTCGCCACAAATAATTTCGTACTAGCACTTGTGCAGGAAGCATGGGTGCTTTCATTTTTGTGGATTGAATGCCTCTCTTTCGGTAAAAATAAGATTGCGGTAGTGTCAAAAATTCTATGAAAACAAAAGCCGAAAAGTAACTCTAAGGTCTAAAAGGGGTGGTAAGCTGCCGCAATCGCTCTTGACAAACACGCCAATGGTTTGAATTCAGACTAACAAGGGCAAAGGAGGTAAATAAATGGAACGCAATCATGATAACTACACTATTTCCGGTACAAGTATCGAGGAAGTGAAAAGAAAAAATGCTGAATCAGGCATGTCTTATAATGAGGCATTAGAATGGATCGCGAAGACAACAGGTGGGCGTGGAACAGACATATACAGTGATACAAATGTAGAGGAAGTTAAAAGGCGGAATCAATCTAGCCAAGATTATAATAAAGAAAAATAAATAGACTACGTCAAATAAGAAACTTTTAAACGGCTTTTGTCTTACCGGAGCCGTTTTATTTTTTGTAAACAACATGAGGGTTATTTTAAAGGGAAAAGGGTCTATTATGGCCGATTTTCAAAGAGTGAAATCCATACAACCAGGGTATTTTATATTTAAAGATGGTACGATACCAATATACACGAGAGAAGAGAGGATACCGATACGATGAATCAAGCAATGGGATGGAATTTTGATAACAGCTACGTCCATTTGCCAAAGGCTTTTTATACAAGCCAATCGCCATCACCTGTTGAAGAGCCAGGCTTAGTTTTCTTAAATGGCTCCTTAGCCAATTCGCTCGGTTTAGAGGCGAAGGCTTTAATAAACGAAGAGGGAACAGCCATATTTGCTGGCAATCAAATTCCGGAAGGCGCCAAGCCAATCGCACAGGCGTATGCCGGACACCAATTCGGGAATTTTACGATGTTAGGGGATGGTCGTGCTGTACTCTTGGGGGAGCAGATCACTCCAAAGGGAGCTCGGGTTGATATTCAATTGAAGGGCGCAGGACGCACGCCGTATTCTCGCGGTGGGGACGGGCGAGCGGCTCTTGGCCCGATGTTGCGGGAATATCTCATCAGTGAGGCGATGCATGCTTTAGGGATTCCAACTACGCGCAGTTTGGCGGTTGTCGTAACGGGGGAGCCAGTATTTCGCGAAACGCCCTTGCCAGGAGCGATTTTAACGCGTGTTGCGGCAAGCCATTTACGTGTCGGCACGTTTGAATATGCGGCACGTTTGCGGGATACAGAAGAGTTACGAGCGTTGGCAGATTATGCATTGGAACGCCATTATCCTGAATTACTACAGGAGGAGCAACCGTATCTTTCCTTACTGCGAGTTGTCATGGAACGCCAGGCACGGTTAATTGCAAAATGGCAATTAGTGGGCTTTATCCACGGGGTTATGAACACGGACAATATAACGATAAGTGGAGAGACGATTGATTACGGACCTTGCGCATTCATGGATACGTATGACCCTGCCACTGTCTTCAGTTCCATTGATAGAGAAGGCCGGTACGCCTATGGGAATCAGCCGTATATGGCCGGATGGAATGTAGCACGGTTTGCTGAAAGTCTCTTGCCATTGTTGCATGAAAATCAGGAAACGGCTGTGGAGATTGCCCAACAGGAAATGCCGCGTTTTACAGAACAATATGAACAACATTGGCTTCAGGGAATGCGAGCGAAACTCGGTTTATATAACAAAGAGCCAGAGGATGCGGAATTGGTTGAACAATTATTAAAATGGATGGAAGAACATCAAGCAGACTTCACGAATACATTCCGGGCCTTAACGCTTAATCAAACAGACAAGATTACTGAATGTAAGAATCCAGAATTTACAAAATGGCTTGAGAAGTGGAAAGCACGTCGGGAGAGACAAACAGAATCAGAAGCAGATTCTCGCACTTTGATGAAAAAAAGTAATCCTTCTATTATTCCACGTAACCATCTTGTCGAGAAAGCGTTAGAGGCAGCAGTGGAAGAAGGAGGTCTCCAAGTAATGGAGGAGCTGCTTCAAGTTCTTGCTGATCCATATGCCTATACTCCTGAACAAGAAAAATACACAACATTGCCAGAGCCATCCAATGTTCCGTATCAAACGTTCTGTGGGACGTGAAGGAGGAAAAGCGCAAGTTTGTGAAATAGAAAAGCCGATGGTCATCACGTCCAACAATGGTTTAGGAAAAAGCGGTCAGAAACCTTCGCAGTTCAATGAGGAGATGAATGACCGCTCTCCTTTGAATAAAGACTATTAAGTTAACACCCTATAATTATTGCTGGATTGAGATATTAATTATATACTAATTGTCCTAAAACCTAGCTAGGCAAAGGAATGATGAGATGAGAAAAACTATTTTTGTCCTCTTGGCTGCAGCTGCTATCATGATTATTTTTGTTTTCAATAATACGAATGCCGAACAAGATCATTCTATATATGTAGCTGTCAATGGAAATGACCAAAATGATGGTACAAAGTCAAACCCATTTCGTACATTAAAGAAAGCCTCTTCAGAAGCTAAAGCGGGGACGACCGTCTTCATACGAAAAGGGACCTATCATGAAAAATTGGTCGTGAAACATAGTGGGACAAAAGAGAAACCAATTATTTTTAAAGCCTACAAAAAGGAAAAAGTTGTCCTTAGTGGCAAAAGCCTAAAGGATGTTGAAGGGGATACTTCCTTAGTTACGATCAACAATAAAAACTATATTACGATCAGTGGATTAACAATTCAGGATTTAACGACTGAATTATCAGATGAAACGGTAATGGGAATTTATGTAACGGGCTCTAGCCGTCATATTACATTAGAAAATAACCATGTGCAGCGCATTGAAACCCATGCAGATGATGGGGATGGCCATGGGATCGCTGTATACGGAACGGGCCCAATGAAAGATATACAAATTTTGCATAATATTGTGGAAGATTTGCAACTTGGCTCTAGTGAATCTCTTGTACTTAATGGAAATATTGATGGCTTTAATGTGGAAAATAATCTAGTTCGCCGCAACGATAATATCGGTATCGATCTGATCGGGTTTGAAGGTACGTCTACGAATAAGAAAGCTGACTATGTGCGAAATGGTGTTGTGAAAAATAATAAAGTTTATGAAATATCTTCATATGGCAATCCAGCCTATGGGAAAGATTATTCTGCTGGCGGAATTTACGTAGATGGTGGAAATAATATAACCATTGAAAAGAATATCATTTACAAATGTGATATCGGAATTGAAGCAACCTCTGAACATGCGGGAAAATATGCAGCTCATATTAACATAATAGACAATATTATTTATAACAATTTTTATGCAGGAATTTCAATTGGCGGATATGATGAAAAGCGTGGAGGCACGATCCATTCTACAATCTCTCAAAATATCCTTTATCGAAATGACACGAAGGGCCTAGATGGAGGACAGCTTTTATTACAGCATGATACAAAAAACAATGTAATCGAAAGAAATATTTTCACTGCCGGGCCATCCCGCTTATTGATTGCCAACTATTTTACAACTAACCAAGCAAATAAACTGCAAAAGAATGTATTCCATAAAGAAAAAGGAAAAACGGGTATCTGGGTATGGAAAGCGGAAGAATACACGTCTTTTCCCAAATTCAAAAAAGCCTCAAAAAGTGATGCGAAATCTAGTTACATAGACCCGAAATATGAAAATGAAAACAAATATGATTTTAGATTGAAAAAGGACTCACCTGCTAGAGATATTGTAGAATAATCCTACTTTTGGCGCCTAACCTGAGGAAAGAAAAAGGGTCAAACATTAAACCAATTTTTCAAAATAAAGCGAGAATCAATGGAGGATGAAGCCCCACACTGATTCTCGCTTTATGATGTTAGTGTTTAGGAAAATCTAAAAATCAGCCGATTTCCTCTGTAAGTTGCTCAATCTGCTCAATCAATTCTCCGATATAAGCAATAGTATCGCGCAGTGGCTTGTCCGTCGTAATGTCGATCCCGGCCATTTTAGCAAGTTCTACCGGGTTTTTGGAGCCACCGGCTTGTAGAACGGAGAGCCAATCATTGACTGCTGGTTTACCCTCTTTCAGTACACGCTTCGCCATTTCCGTAGATATGGTCAAACCAGCGCTGTACGTGTAAGGATATAAGCCCATGTAATAATGGGGCTGGCGCATCCATGTTAGCTCGGCTCCTTCGTTCATAACGACCGCGTCACCCCAAAATTCTTCTAAAACGCCTCGTTTTAAATCATTTAAGATCGTTGCATTCACATTTCCACCTTCGTCAATTAAATCATACACTTTTCGTTGGTAGGCTGCTTCAAGAAGATGTGTCACGAAATTATGGTAATATGTTCGTGAAATAATCGAAGATAATACCCACCGTTTAAAACGGGGATCATTCGAGTTTGCTAATAGATGATTCGCCATCAGCATTTCGTTCATAGTAGAAGGTGCTTCGATAAAATACATGGACGGTCTAGCGGTAAAGGCATTTTGGTGTTGGTGTGCATTGTAAAAATGTCCTGCATGACCTAGTTCATGGGCGAGGACAAATACATCCTCCATGCTTCCTGTCCAGGAAATCAAGATATAGGGATGCTTCCCATAAGGACTGGAACAGAATGCACCGGTTGATTTCCCGGTGTTTTGGGCGAAATCGATCCAGCGTTCTGAATAGGCTCGGTTGACCATATGGATGTAATCTTCCCCCATAATAGTTAGTGCGTCATCTATATACTCTTTCGATTTTTCGATTGTGACCGTTGGTTCATAAGTTGGATCAACAGGAACTTTTAAGTCAGCAAATGTCATTTGATCCAATTGATATATTTTTTGTAAAAGCTTTGCATACCTTCTCATATGCGGGGCCAGTTCTTTCATAATCACATCAATTTGACGATTGTATAGCGAGCGATCGACATCTTGTCTCATCAATAAATAATCGATCACAGAATTGTAACCTCTAAGGTCGGAGGTTGTTTTTTCTGCTTGCAAGTGCATATCGTATGTCTTGGCCGTTGTATGTTGATAGTCTCGCAATTTAGTAGAAAAGGCATCAAAAGCGCTGCGTCTTTTGGCGGTATCAGGTTCTGACTCCCAGCTTCCTTCGAATGATCCATAACTGAGTGGGTAGTTCTGGCCGTCTACGCTGAAATCGGGAAATTTCATATCTACTAATTTTGTCGTATTGTATAAACTATAAGGTGCTTGGAAAGTAGAAGAAAACGCCGCTAGGGCTTTCTCTACCTCTGGATCAAGTTGGTACGGTTTTTCCTTGATGGTTTTTTCAAATAAGGTGGAAAAATCATCAGATTGTTGACTGGCTTGCTGCAATGTCTCGGTAGACAGCTCCGATAATTCACTCATAACAAACGATGTTTGGCTTGCGATCTTGGCTGCCAACGAACCAAACTTACCACTTCGCATTTGCGCTTGATCATTTGTTTGATCCCCGCTTACTGACAGGGAAACATACGTCCTGATAGGGATTAACAGCTCTTGCAACCTTTGATAAGCCTCTAATGCCTTAATGGCAGAAACCGCATCTTGAATAGTTCCTTTATACGTATTGGTGAATGTATCCGCTTCCTCCTTTACCGCCACTACTGCCTGTTCATAAGCCTCTTCACTCTCAAACAAATCCCCTAAATTCCAAGTCTCTTCCACCTTCACCTCTGCCCGCGCAGGCAAACTCTTTACCAATTGTATCCACTCCTTCGCAATAACGGTAAATATACCAATATAAGTATAACATAGGGGGACATGCCTCCGCTCTGAAATCCAGTATCCACAGAATATACTTTTGGAACTGAGAAATGATACGATTTTATTCCTAAAGGAAAATGCAGACATGGAAAGAGAAGCACAAATCAACTATATTGCGGAAATGGCGCGCAAGAAAATAGGGTTGCCCAATCATTCCAATCAAAACTTTCTTTTCCTGCTTGAAAAGGCCGGGGCATTTGTATTTGAAAAGGAAATCGGTGAAACAATTGATGCATACAGTTTATGGAGTGAAGGGGATAGACCTTATATCATCCTAGGTACGATCAAAAAATCAGCTGTAAGAAGGAACTTCGATTTGGCCCATGAACTAGGCCATCTACTATTACATTATAAAGTTGAATTCACTATGCAAGATAAAAAAGCTTATCGCCGTATAGAAAACGAGGCAAATGATTTCGCCTCTGCATTTCTCCTGCCGGAAGAACAGTTTATCGAGGATTGTCAAGGTATCGTAAAAAAATCAAATCCGGATGCGTATGTGGATTTGAAACAAAAATGGCTAGTCTCATTACAAGCTATTGCGGTAAGAGCCTTTAAATTGGGTATAATTGATTATCAAAAATATAGGTATTTCTATATTTTAATCAATAAAAAAGGCTATAAAATAATTGAACCATTGGATACCGATATACCTGTGATCAAACCAGCAAAAGTGAAGAGCATTCTCCAATTGCTTTTTGATAAAGGGATATATACCGTTTCAGATTTAATGGATGAATTTAAAGTGGATCAAAGATTTTTAACCACTTTAACTGGTATTAACGAAGTCTTTTTTGATCAATATCGGAAAAAGGAAAAGCGCAGTTTTTCGGTTAATGAATTGGGGATCAAGTCGATGTAGTCAAATCTATAGTACTGGATGATACATGCGGACGTGGCGCCTTGTGCCTTTTTCTGACATTCCGCTGTAGTTATAGCATCTCTACAATTCCATGCCAAAAAGACCCAAGGATTTCGCAGTATCATACCCGTGTGTCTGTGTAAAAAGAAGAGGAGCTTCCAAAAAGGTCAGTTCATTAACCTTTTTGGACAGCTCCTATTTTAAAAGGTAAGAGGAGAGTATAAATTTTTTAGGATTTCATTGTGTCTGGGCGAAGTTATTGTCCAGCTCCAGGCAGTAGGGCTCGAGGTCAAATGACCCTGAAACTATGAAGGGAAAAATCGCCCTTCCTAGGTTCAGGAACATTTGCTTGTCGCCCCTGAACAGCCTTCCGCTTTTCTTATTACTTTCCTACATACTCCTGTACTTCCTTCAGGGTTGGGATGGCCTCTTGTCCGCCATGGCGTGCTACTTTGATTCCTGCAGCTACACTGGCAAACTTGGCGGATTCTACTAAATCGTTAGTATCTAAATATGAGCTCGCGAGCGCCCCAGCAAAGCAGTCGCCTGCTCCGACTGTGTCAACGGCTTTCACTTTAATTGCATCCACTACTGTTGCTTGTCCATTTTGATAAACAAGACTCCCATGCTCACCCATTTTTACAATGACGTCTTTGATTCCAAGTCCGCTTAATTTTTTTGCGGCTTCAAGCGCCGAAGCTTCGTCTGTTACTTCAATACCAGTAATTCGTTTTGTTTCTTGTTTGTTCGGAGTGATTAAATCAGCATATTTGAAAGCTTCGTCAAAGATTCCCTCTGCTGGTGCTGGATCTAATATGACATACATATTGCGTTCTTTGGCGGCTTTCATTGCGGCGATAATAGAGTCCTGACTTGTTTCCATTTGAATCAAAAGGATTTTTGCCTCGATTTGTTCGAATATTTTTTTCATATCTTCTGTTGTGAGGGAATCATTAGCACCTTTTGCTCCAACCATTGTATTCTCACCAGTGCTATCAATCATCGCAACAAAGGTTCCTGTTCCCGCTTCTTCACTTCGAATGATATGTGTTGTGTCCACGTTTTTAGAATCTAAATTTTGAATTAATTGCTTTCCGGCGCTATCATTTCCCACTGCTCCAATTAAGCATGTTTTCTTTCCGAGCTTTGCAACCGATACTGCTTGGTTTGCTCCCTTACCACCAGGCTTCATAGTGATGGAATCACAGAATAAAGTTTCCCCATATTCTGGATAATTAGGTGTTTCCACAATCACATCCATATTTATACTACCAACAACTGCTATATCATACTTCATTTAAACTACCTCCAGTTCTAGTTGAGAAGTCGAGCTTTTTATATCGTTCCGGGGTTAAATAAATTTCTAGTTAGTGCGACATTTTCTTCAAGTGTGCGATGATGATTGAAGACAGCGCTTGTGCCTAAAACGTACATGGTCGCTCCGTTATCCTTGCATTTCGGTATAGTATTTTCTCCGATATTACCGTCTACCTGGATTTCGATATTGCGGTTATACTTTTTAATTCGCTCGTTTACTTTTGCAATTTTTTCATACATAGTCGGAATAAACTTTTGTCCTGCAAATCCAGGATTTACCGTCATGACGACGATATAATCTAAGAGGTCATAGACATAATCTAAGAATTCTAGTGATGTTCCTGGATTAATGGCGACACCGGCCTTTATTCCATGATTTTTAATTGTTGATAGTAGGCTATGCAAGTTTTGAGTTGATTCTTGATGAACAGAAATCATGTCAACGCCACAATCCGCAAATAAATCAATATGTTTTTCAGGCTCTTCGATCATTAAATGAATATCTAATGGAGTGTTCGTTAATTTTCGTACCGTTTTAACAAAGTCTGGTCCTAGTGTAAAGTTGGGGACAAATTTACCATCCATAATATCGATATGGTAAAAATCCACACCAGCTTTATCTAATTCTTTTATGTTTTGTTCTAAATTTCCTAAGTCTGCACACATCAGCGATGGTCCTAATTTATACATGTCTATTCCCTCCAGAAGAATTTCGGATTACTAGACTTGGTTCCAATTGATATTGCTTTGGTTTTTGGTTTTTATTGTTTATTAAATCGATTAATTCACTAACAGCGAGTTTACCAATATCATGTTTGCATTGATCCACCGAGGATAGGGGTGGATAAGTATATGAAGAAAGGCTTACGTTGTCGTAACCTACAATTTTCACTTCACCTGGTATTTGAATGCCAAACTCATGACAGGCACGCATGGCACCAATGGCCATTGCATCATTTGCACAAAAAATACTATCAAATGTTTGGCCTTTTTGAATTAGAGCTTTTGCGTTCTCATAGCCACTTTCTATTCCAAAATCGCCATAACAGATCGTTGTTTTGACTGGATGCTCCGCCTCATTTAGTGCAAGGGTGAAACCAGTTAAGCGATCAATGGCACTTTTTTCATTTTTGGGACCAGAAATGAAAACAAGATTATTGCACTGTTCATCACGGAGGAGGTGGGTTACAGCCAATTGGGCGCCTAATGAGTGATCTACCGTAATAGCTGAATAAGAATGTTCAAAATTGGTGCGGTCAATGGTGATTGTTCTAATTCCACGCTCCTCTAAAACAGCTAAATCACTAGGCCCTACATGTAATGAATTAATAATAGCTCCACTAACATATTGATCCATCATCGCTTCTAGGTAATATTCAACTTTCGCCCGATCATCATCACTGTTACATAATAAAATGTGAAACCCATTTTTATTTGCGTACCGTTCAACTTCCTTAATGAGTTCAGGAAAAAATGGGTTATTAAGTGTTGGAACAAGGAAGGCGATTAAATTTGAATTTCCTTCAGATAAACTTTTGGCTAATCTATTTGGTTTATAATTCAACTTTTTAATAATATTTTCCACATGAGCAATTGTTTCCGAGCTAGCGCCACCTTTATTATTAAGAACCCTTGAAACAGTAGCGACAGAAACACCCGCTTCTTTAGCAACTTCTTTTATCGTGACCATTCTATTCCCTCATTTACGTAACCGATTACTCAATTCCATTTAAACATTAGGGATAAAAAATGTCAACTATGAAAAAAAGGTATATTTTTTAGTATTGTGTCTTAAAAAAATTTCTGTTATAGTTTTGAAGAACGTTAACGTAACCGATTACGATAATTACTTATTTTATAAAAAAGGAAGGTACGCCAAATGTTTATTGAACGTTTAAACGATGCTTTTAATGCCTTTATTAATTTAGGTGGATCGGCCATGATGTTTATCATCATCACGATTCTCTCGTTAATTGTCGGTGTTTCTATCTCTAAAGCAATTGAAGGCGGTTTGCGGATGGCTATCGCTTTAACTGGTATGGGAGCTATCATTTCTTTACTTTCTAGTACTTTTGCTCCAGCTTTAGAAAGCTTTGTTGAGTCGACAGGAGTGTCTTTATCTGTCACCGACTTGGGTTGGGCACCACTTGCCGTTATCACTTGGGGCTCTGTTTATACTTTATATTTTGCTTTTATTTGTTTAGTGGTAAATGCCATTATGTTAATTGCGAAGAAAACCACTACACTAAATGTAGATTTATTTAATATTTGGAATCTCTCTGTTATTGGGCTTCTTACGATGTACTACTCAGATAATAACTTGATTTTAACGACTTTATTTGTTGGTTTTATTTATGCGCTTATGCTAATCAATGCGGATGTTATGAAGCCTACGATTAATCGCTTGTTAGGATATGATCAAGACAATATTACAACAACGGCTCATCCATCCTTGTTAATTGCGCCGGTTGTCATGCTATTTAATAAAATTATTGATGTATGCTTACCTTTTATTGATAAATTTGACTTTAATGCAGAAGCATTGAATAAAAAAATTGGCTTCTGGGGAAGTAATTTTGCGATTGGAGCCTATTTAGGTGTGTTTATTGGATTACTAGGTCGTCAATCTGCAGCTGAGATTTTTACGTTAGCCTTTACAGGTGCCGTTGCTCTTGAACTATTTGCGTTAGTTGGTAGCTGGTTTGGACCAGCCATTGGCCCTTTATCTGAAGGGATTACAAATAAAATGAGCAAACGGTTCAGTGGTCGAAAATTACTCATCGGAATTGACTGGCCGATTTTAGCTACAAGAGCTGAACTTTGGGCTGTAGCCAATATTTTAGCGCCTATTCTACTTGTTGTAGCCATTTTTCTCCCAGGAAACACGGTGCTTCCGCTAGGTGGAATCTTATTAACTGTGTTAGCACCAGCTTTATTAATTGTTACACGAGGTAGAGTAGTACGTATGACAATCATCGGGACGGTCCTAATTCCATTGTTCTTGTGGGGTGCCACTTTGATTGCGGAATTTGTTTCAAAAACATCGAAAGCAATGGGGAATTTCCCAGAGGGATTATCTTCTAATGCCTTAATCTCCTCGGTAGATTCCGATCCGATTGAAAAAATGCTCGCCATTTTATTTGGGAAAGCTGTTGATACAATGGACATGAAACTAATAGGCTTTTCTATACTAGCGTTAGTGGTATATATCTTATTGTTTGCATGGTACTTTAAACAAATGCGCAAAGAAAATAAGAAGTTAGAAAACGAAAGTAATTAATCTATTCAGTTTAAGGTGAGAATGAAGGGAAGAGCAGCAGGTTTTGTGATGACTCCAAAACTTAGCTGCTCTTTGTTTGTGTCTGTTTTCGTTGCTTAGAAATCGATAGGGTTTTGTGCTTAGGGATCGCGACTTCGAACATATGGGGACAATCCCTGCTCTGATAAAGCGTTCCAATCCTCCAAAAACTTCCACTTGTATAAAGAACGCCTGTTTGCATATAATGGTTATGAGAACAAATGTTCAAAGGGGCGATTGCGATGTTGTCATTTTTACAAAGGGCATGTGAATCCCATACTCCTATACAAATTATTTACATGGACAGAAATCACCAAATAAGCCAACGTACGATTAAAATCCTATCGATTTCGGCTACATCAATGAAGGCCTATTGTTATGCAAAGCGGCAATTCCGTACTTTTACAATAAGGAATATCTTATCTGTTAGCCCAATAAGAAGAGGGGCTTGATTGATGAAGCCCAATAAATTAACGCCTGGTCATAACCTTATGTGGGAATCCAGCCGAATGATGTTGCCTGAACACGTAGAAGCTATTTTAGAATGGCAAAAGGGACTGGAAAAAGTGAAAAAGCCGATCATTGATGAGCAGCAGTGGACGGAATTTGCTCATATTATTCAGGAGGCTAAAGCTTGCAAGCGAAGAATTAAAATCACGATTTGGAAAGATGGAATATTTGACGAGATTGTTGGCTGGGTGCATAACGTTGATCCTCAGCTCAAGCGAATTCGCTTGAACATAGATGAAATTGATGTCGACTATGTGAAATTTAGTGATATCACGGGAATCGAACCGATGGATTGAGGGGGGCATAGTGATGAAGGAGGGGAGATTCTCTTTCCACATCCTTCTTCACTGCCCCCGGTGTATCCTGCAAAACTCCTTTTTTATAAGATGGTAACAAAAAATATCCATTCTATTTATTCCGTTATAGATCCAAGATAGAGTTGGATCTACGAAAAAGTGGAAGTTCGTCCAAAATGTCGATCCAAAGTAAGGTTGGATGTACAAAAAATTGAAGGATCATCCAAAACGTCGATCCAAGCTGGGGTTGGATCTACGAAAAAGTAAAAGTTCGTCGAAAACATAGATCCAAAGTAAGGTTGGATGTACAAAAAATTGAAGGATCATCCAAAACGTCGATCCAAGTTGGAGTTGGGTCTACGAAAAAGTAAAAGTTCGTCGAAAACATAGATCCAAAGTAAGGTTGGATGTACGAAAAGCCGAAGGATCATCCAAAACGTGGACCCAAGTTGGAGTTGGATCTACGAAAAAGTGAAAGTTCGTCGAAAACGTAGATCCAAAGTAAGGTTGGATGTACGATAAGCTGAAGGATGTGACCCAAACTGGAGTTGGTCTACAAAAAAATGACTTTATGAATAGAACGATGAAAGATTTAAAAAAATCCACAAAAAGATTGTGACGTTATTCACAAGTGTGATTAAACATGGTATATTATAGATATAGTATTACATTATCCAAAAGGAGAGAGAGTATTATGTCTAATATTATTTTTGTTTCACCGAATAAATATATACAAGGAAAAGGAGCTCTAAAAAGTATTGGCTCTTATGTAAAAAATATGACGAAAAAGCCTCTTATTATTTCAGATCATATTGTTTGGAATCTTACAAAAGACACGGTAACAGAAAGCCTTCATAGAGAGAATATTGATTTTCATTTTGTAGAATTTAATGGTGAAGCCTCGGTCAACGAAATTCATCGAATTGCGGAAGAAGGAAAAGCTAACCAGGTTGATCTCGTTATGGGGGTTGGGGGTGGAAAAACGCTTGATACGGCTAAAGCAATCGCGGATGAGCTAGATGCAGGTGTCGTCATTGTACCAAGTACAGCTTCTACCGATGCTCCTACAAGCGCATTATCGGTGATATATAGTGATGATGGTGTATTTGAATCCTATAAATTTTATCAAAAGAATCCTGATCTCGTGTTAGTGGATACAGAAGTCGTTGCCAAAGCCCCGGCTCGCTTATTTGCATCTGGCATTGCGGATGCGATGGCTACATGGGTAGAAGCAAGAGCAACCATTAAAAGTAATGGCACAACTATGGCTGGTGGAAAAACAAGTATTGCTGCTAAAGCGATTGCCAAAGCTTGTGAAGAAACTTTATTTGCTTATGGAATTCCGGCTTATCAAGCGGTTCAAAAGGGTGTTGTTACACAGCATGTAGAAGCCGTGGTTGAAGCCAATACTTTGTTATCTGGTCTTGGCTTTGAGAGCGGTGGATTAGCTGGGGCCCATGCCATTCATAATGGATTTACTGTACTTGATGGAGACATTCACCATCTCACACATGGAGAAAAGGTAGCTTATGGCACACTTGTTCAATTAGTGTTAGAACTTCACCCTGAAGAGGAATTGAAAAAATATATTCAATTTTATCGTGAGCTTGGTTTGCCAACAACATTAAAGGAAATGCATTTAGATCAGGTATCATATGAAGACCTTCTAAAAGTAGGACAAGCGGCCACTCAAGAAGGGGAAACAATGGGAAATCTATCCAGTGACATTGCAGCGGAAGATGTGGCCAATGCCATACTAGCCGTGGATCAAATAGCTATTAAATAAGAAAAGCGTAAGGCGCCCGCCTATCGGCGACAAGCAAATGTTCTGAACCAAAGAAAGGCGATTTTTTGCCTTTCATTGGTTCAGGTTATTTGACCTCGAGCCGATGGCGCCTGGAGCTGGATCAAGCATTAGCCAAAATTTATACTTTCTTATCTTTTAAGAAAAGCGTAAGCGCCCGTTTAGCGACGTACAAACTTTTATAATAAGGATGAACAAAGGATAAACGGCTGAAGGCGCCACGTCAATCGCCACGCCGTTTTGACCAACATCCTGTTGGCCTAAGATTGAATCGAAGCCATCACCCAATCAAAGAAAAAGGGATGGTTTAAATAAAAATGGGGCCTGTTCCCTAATGTGTTAACGCATTGGGGAGCAGGCCTCTTATTTGTAAAACAAGTTAAATGGACCTAAACAAAGGTAAATAAAAATATATTTATTGGTTTTGTGTTGACTTTTAGATGTGTGTTCATTATTATTAAAGATATTCAAAAAATGCAATCGCTGTCATTGGGACTCTATCATTTACAGAAGAAGGAAGGTGATGGAATGAAGCGAAAAGGGTTTATTATGAAGGTTTATGCGGATAAACATGAAGAATATGAGAAAAGGCATAATGAAATTTGGCCTGAGATGGTCGAAGAGCTACGCCGACATGGGGCTCGGAATTATTCCATCTTTTTAGATAAAGATACGAACCAACTATTTGGTTACATCGAGATTGAGGACGAGGAAAAATGGAATCAGATGGCGCAAACGGCGATCAACCAAAAATGGTGGGAATTTATGAAACCGCTTATGGAAACGAATCCTGATAATAGTCCTGTTACGGTAGATTTAACAGAAGTTTTTCATATGGATTAGGCTAAACGACACAATTGAGAATAAAACATCATAGAATAGGTGAGAAAAATGGGGAATAAAAAATTTGCTGCCAAAAATGTTACTGGCTGGAAAGCAACCGTTGCGATATCGATGGCGAATTATATAGAAGCTGGTTCGATTATAGCTGCTGCTAGTAGTCTCACTTTATGGCAAACATACTTAGGGTTTGATAGTTTAGGTGTAGGTTTGCTAGGAGCATTAAGTGCCAATGCTTTAGGTGCCGCAATCGGTGCACTTATTGGAGGTCCTTTAACGGATAAATATGGGAGAAAACTTATTTTTAGCTATGACTTAATGGTTTATATGATTGGGGTTGCTTTGATAGCGGTTTCCGTGAGCTTTCCAATGTTACTGATAGGGACCATTATAACTGGGATTGCTGTAGGAGCAGGTGTGCCAGTATCTTGGACATATATCGCAGAGGAATCCCCGAAAGAAAAAAGAGCTGCCCATGTTGGTGCCGCCCAACTTGCTTGGTCGATCGGCCCCATGATTACGTTTGCTCTGGCTGTCATCGTAGCTCCGTTAGGATTATTAGGATCAAGGTTAATTTTTGCGCACTTATTGATTATTGCGGCGATTGCCCTTTATATTCGTCGAGGACTACCAGAATCTAAGATTTGGGAAGAACAAAAAGCGAAAGATGATGCAGATAAAGCAAATGGCATTGTTAAAAAAGGGATTTTAAAAGAATTATTTACATTAAAGCCGAATCGGGAAGCTTTATTCTTATTATTAGGTATTTATTTGTTTTGGAATTTAACGGCTGGCGCAATGGGTTACTTCATGCCATATATTTATGAAAATGTTGGCGGATTAAGTAATATGCAAGCGAACCTCCTCCAATCTTTCTTATGGATGTTTACCGTGTTAACGACATTTTTTATCTTCATGAAGATTGGCGATAAAATGAGTCGTAAGACATTATTCACGATTGGGGCTGCGATGGGGGTGGTCGCTTGGGTTATCTTAACATTTATGCCAATGACATGGCCGACACTGATTTCTTTTGTTATCTTATGGGGATCTGCGGCAGGAATTGGAGCACAAGCTTTTTATGCTTTATGGACAAGTGAATTATTTCCTACGAGATACCGTGCCACAGCACAAGGACTTATGTATTTTATTGTCCGTACTGGCATCGCGCTATGGTCGATCGCTTTACCGGTGATTATGGATACACTCACGTTTGTCGTAGCCGGAATTGTCATGATGTCTTTCTTAGTCATCCATCTCGTGATAGGAGTTTTAATGGCTCCAAACACGAGAGGCAAGACGTTAACAGAAATAGAAGAAGAGCGCTATGGACATATCGTAGAAGATGACAGAAGTTTTTTGGAAAAAACGAACTAAAAACAAGGAACGATCCACTTACCTAAACTAAAAATAGCTGCTTGGAATGTCGGTTATACTCATTCCAAACAGCTATTTTTTAGTGTTTTCTCTAAAAGATAAAAAACCCATACCTAGAATGAGAAACCCATAATTATGGCAAGGAACCCATTTCCGGAATTAAGAAACCCATACTCTGGGTAAGAACCTCATAATCTTGTTTAAAAACCCATTCTTTATCCAGGAACCCCATTTTTTTCATAAGAAACTCATACAAAGGTTAAGAAACCCATAACACGGCCGAGAAGCCCATATCTCGTAAAAACCTCCATACCCGGCACAACCACTAAAATTAATTCCCCATCAAAGGTGTCTATTTTACAGGATAGGGGGCGCATGTGCTTTTCTTATGAAGATGAACTCCTATGCGACGGATTTTTTTCATGTGGAATTGCTTTTCCTGACATAAACCATCCAATGACAGCAATTCCTAGTAGGACTCCCCAAAACGCAATCGTCCAACCTGTGCTGTGGGGAAAATGTTCATCCAATATACTTACCTTCTCATGGCTAAGCGTAATCACGGCAAGCTTTACTCCTACCCAAGCAACAATTAAATAAGCAGTTGTCTCGAGACCAGGACGGACAGCTAGAAGTTTTACAAATAGGTTGGCCGCATATTTGATTAATATTAGTCCTGCAATTCCAGCTATGACAACAATTAAGAATTGTCCGCCATCCATGCCACCAAATTGTGGTAGTGGTGTCCCAGGCAGAACGATCGCAAGTGCAACAGCGGCAAGGATGGAATCAATCGCAAAGGCAAGGTCCGCTAAACCAATTTTGACCACAGTTGACCAGAAGCCTTTACCATTAGAGTCCTTTTTTAAGTCATCTTTTTTATCCTTTGATGAACCGAACAAATCTTGAATGACATGTTTTAAACCTAAATAAATTAAATAAGCTGCACCAATCGCTTGCACTTGCCATACATTAGCAATAAAAGAAATAGCGAATAAGGCTAAGAAACGGAAAAGAAAAGCGCCCAAAATCCCGTAATTGATGGCTTTCTTTTTTTGACCTTCTGGCAAGTGTTTGGCGATAACAGCCATAACCAGTGCGTTGTCAGCAGATAAGATTCCCTCTAATCCAATAAGAATGATTAATGTCCAACCGTATTGAATCCATAGTGAGTCCAAGTAGTAATCTCCCTTCATGATAAAAAAATAGAGGCTTCTACCAATGAATGGTAAAAGCCTCTAAAAAATAAAAGACCTTTACCACATTGGCAAAGGTCTTGCTAACAACGTTAAAAGTTGCCCGTAAAGCCGAGAGTATGATCCATACTCTGTAATGACGACTTTACCGTTAAAGCTACTCCCCTTTGAAACTATTAAAAACATATCATGAAATGTGCTCTTTGTCAATAAGGTCTTGCTTGACCCTCGTTTGAACATCCCAGATTACTAACTGCTTAGAACTTTTTGAATAGGATTCAATTCAATTCGTCTTTTTATCAAGGGAAACACTCTTATGACGCCGCTTTCTTCTTACTAATAATATCAAAGGCGACCGCTATTAATAGGACAAGTCCCTTGATCGCTTGTTGCCAGTCAATTCCTAAGCCGAGGATGGACATGCCGTTATTCATCACGCCCATGACTAAGCCTCCGACAATGGCTCCTATAACTGTTCCAACTCCACCATAGGCTGAAGCTCCACCGATAAAGACTGCCGCAATCGCATCTAATTCAAATAGATTCCCAGCTTTCGGGGTAGCCGCATTTAAACGCGCCGCAAAGATCAGACCAGATAAAGCGGCAAGCACACCCATATTAATGAATACCCCAAATGTGATTCGTTTTGTTTTCACACCAGAGAGCTCGGCTGCTTTTAAATTTCCGCCGACTGCATAAATATGGCGACCGACAATGGTTTTCCTCATCATAAAAGTGTAAAGGGCAATCAACGCCAACAGGATAACGAGAATATTGGGAATACCACGATACATCGCCAACACATACGTAAATCCATTGACAATGAGAAAGATGGCCAGTAGTTTACCGTAAAATAATTTGGTTGGCAGAACATCAAACTGATATTTTACTTGAGCCTGATGGTTTCTCCATTCGATTCCGATGAATATTAACGAGAGAGCCAATCCAATGATCATCGATAATGTATGAAATCCGCCATCATTAATGGGATTAGGTAAAAAACCGGTACTAATTTTTTGAAAGGACATTGGAAAAGGGGCGATGGATTGTCCTTTTAATACTACTAATGTCAAACCACGGAATAATAACATTCCCGCCAATGTTACGATAAAAGCCGGAATTCCCACATAGGCGATCCAAAAGCCTTGCCAAGCACCAATCACTGCCCCAAGTAATAAGCAAATGATGATGACCAGAAAGGGATTCCATTCTAGATGGACCATTAATATTGCGGCGATTGCACCGACAAAAGCGGCGACAGAACCAACGGATAAATCAATATGACCCGTGATAATAACAAGCACCATCCCAATCGCTAAAACTAATATATAACTATTTTGCAAAATTAAGTTGGTAATATTTAATGGTTTTAGCAGTGTTCCACCTGTTAGAAATTGAAATAAGACGACAATGAAGATGAGGGCAATGATCATACTGTATTGGCGCATATTTAATTTGAATAATGCCTTCATTCTGCATCCCCCTTACTATTTGTCATATATTTCATTAATAATTCCTGTGTTGCTTCTTCCTGCAACACTTCGCCGGTAAATTCTCCTTCGCTCATTACATAGATTCGATCACAGATGCCAAGGATTTCTGGGAGTTCAGAGGAAATCATTAAGATGCCTTTCCCTTCATTTGCGAGCTGTTGGATAATCGTGTAAATTTCATACTTCGCGCCAACGTCGATGCCTCGGGTCGGTTCATCTAAAATCAGTAATTCAGGCTCTGAAAAAATCCATTTACTTAAGACTACTTTCTGCTGGTTCCCACCACTTAAGTTTCCTGTTTTTTGGGTGACAGAAGGAGTTTTTATGTTCATGGACTTCCGAAATGACTCTGCTTGTTTATATTCTTCGTAGTGATCCACCACTTTTCTCTTAGAAATTTTCTCAAGCTTGGAAAGGGAAATATTTTCTTTAATATCATTCATTAGAATCAGTCCATATGCCTTTCGATCCTCACTTACATAAGCCAACCCTGCTTCAATCGCTTTATGAACCGTAGATACATCGAGCAAATGACCGTTTTTTAAAACCTCACCAGACGTCTTTTTTCCATATGATTGACCAAATAAACTCATGGCAAGTTCGGTACGCCCCGCCCCCATTAATCCCGCAATCCCGACAATTTCTCCACGCTTGATATGAAAATGAACATTTCTTACTACTTGGCGTTCTTTTTGTAATGGATGGTTGACCGTCCAATTTTTCACTTCAAAAAAGATCTTGCCGATGTTTGGTGATCGTTCCGGATAACGGTTCGATAAACTTCTGCCCACCATCCCGCGAATGATCCGATCCTCTGTGATCTCGGTGGCATTAATTGTTTCGATCGTCCTTCCATCGCGAATAATAGTGGCTTTATCCGCTACTTGCTTAATTTCGTTTAATTTATGGGAAATGATAATAGACGTAATCCCTTTTGTTTGGAGCTCTTTTAA
Source organism: Lederbergia ruris (assembly GCF_018332955.1). Taxonomy (NCBI): domain Bacteria; kingdom Bacillati; phylum Bacillota; class Bacilli; order Caryophanales; family Bacillaceae; genus Lederbergia; species Lederbergia ruris. Next base: position 67,679 of record NZ_BORB01000009.1, on the reverse strand, counting down.
TAGGTTCAACAAATTGATACTATCCTTTTCATTTAAAGCCGCAGTTGGTTCATCTAGGATGAGTAACTGCACATCCTTTGACAAAGCTTTGGCAATTTCAACGAGTTGCTGTTTTCCCACGCCAATATTTTTAATGGATGTGTCAGGGGATTCTTTTAATCCAACTACATGTAAAAGTTCTTTTGTTTTCTTTTTCGTTTCATTCCAGTTAATGACACCGTTGACGGCTTGCTCATTGCCAAGGAAGATATTTTCCGCAATGGAAAGCTCGGGAATTAAAGCAAGCTCTTGGTGAATAATGACGATCCCTAATTCTTCGCTTTGTCGAATATCTTTAAATTGGCATTCCGTATTTTGATAAAGAATATTTCCTTCGTATGAACCATATGGGTAAACGCCACTTAATACTTTCATTAAGGTTGATTTTCCAGCACCGTTTTCTCCGCATAATGCATGGATATCGCCTTCATGTACTTGTAAATTCACGCGATCAAGTGCCTTCACACCTGGAAATTCTTTCGTAATATCTTTCATTTCTAATAAAATGGGTTTCAATTTGGTCCCACCTTTTCAGATGTTTTTCGGGCAATGAATTTTTAGTTGAATAGAATAAAAGGGCTGAAAGACACCATTCTTAGAGTGGTGTCTTCGTGTTTTTTGTCCAGCTCCAGCGCCCAGCGACTAGCAAACTTTCGGTTTCTTCCTCCTTCAAGAAAGCATGTTTATCTCAGGTCACAGGACGTTGGTCACAAAGGCGTTGCGACGTACAAGGATGTACTAGTGCAGACGAAGCGACAGGACGTCGCGATTGAGTCTGCCGCCAGGACGGCGCGTATTTAGCCTTTGAACCTTATGATCCAAATTTGTACGTCGCTAAACGGGCGCTTGCGCTTTTCTTACAGGATAGGAAAGTATAAAAATTGGCTAATGTTCGGATCTAGCTCCAGCGCCTAGCCCCTCGAGGTCAAATAACCCTGAACCTATGAAGGGAAAGATCGCCCTTCATAGGTTCAGGAACATTTGCTTGTCGGGGCTGAGCAAGGCGCTTGCGCTTTTCTTATTGCTAAGGAAATTATAAAATCCTAGCTTGTAGATAAGTTGCTTATGTTGCGGTTGACATCTAGCTCCAGCGCCTAGCGACTAGCAAATTTACGCCTTCTTCCTACGATAAGTCAACATCGACTCCTTCGTCGCCGTGTTTCCTTTATCTCGTCAGAAGTCTTTAAATTTGTACGTCGCTGAACAGGCGCTTGCGCTTTTCTTAATTATTGCACTTCTTCTTCTGTATAGTAGCCGCTCTCGATAATTACTTCTTTATAGTTGTCAATGTCTACGAGTACAGGCTCAAGTAAATAGGAGGGGACAACTTTTTTCCCGTTATCATATGTTTCCGTGTCATTCACTTCTGCTTCTTTTCCTTCTAACACAGCACTAACCATTTCCACGGCTTTCTTTGCAAGCTCTCGAGTATCTTTAAAGACTGTAGAGGTTTGTTCACCGGCTACGATCGATTTGATGGACGCAAGCTCTGCGTCTTGTCCGGTTACAACAGGCAACTCTTTGTAGCCAATATTTTTCAAGGCAGAAATCACGCCAATACTAATACCATCGTATGGTGATAAAATCGCATCGACTTCTTCATCTGTGTAATGAGTACTTAATAAGTTTTCCATTCTAGATTGCGCCTGCGCGGCATCCCATCTTAACGTGGAAACTTTATCCATTCCCATTTGCCCACTTTTTACAATCAGTTTTCCATCATCGATATAAGGTTGAAGGATCGACATTGCGCCATCATAGAAAAAGTAGGCGTTGTTGTCATCGGGTGAACCGCCAAATAATTCAATATTAAAAGGACCTTCCTCGTTCTTTAAATCCAATGCATCTTCAATATATTGTCCTTGTAATACACCCACTTGAAAGTTATCAAATGTCGCATAATAGGTGACATGCTCGGTTCCCTTAATTAAGCGATCGTATGCGACAACTTGAATCCCTTCCGCATCGGCTTGTTCCAAAACATTCGTTAATGCTTCTCCATCGATTGAAGCAATGACTAAAATATCCACCCCTTGTGTAATCATGTTTTCAATCTGCGATATTTGGTTTTCCACAACATCTTCCGCATACTGAAGCACCGTTTTATATCCTAAATTCTCAAATTCTTTGACCATATTTTCTCCATCATGTACCCAACGTTCAGAAGATTTCGTTGGCATCGCAATCCCTACAAAGCCCTTTTCACTTTTCCCAGTCTTTCCACCGCATGCCGCTAAAGCCACAATGAGTAATAAAGAAACGATGACCAATAGGTACCTTTTCACTTTTTCTCCCCCTGTTTATTAGACTCTCATTCAGTATATGAGGCTTGGATGAGATGTAATACAAGATGTTTCTATAACAAATTTGGAGTGAAGGCTATTCCCTTTTCGCAACCATTATTTTGTTAACGGATGCTTTTTCACGAAACATATGATAATATATATGAAACCGGATGACATTGAATTTTGTATCATCTCTGTTTGAAATGAAAAAACACAAAGGAGATCCATTATGAAAGTTAAGTTGGAAGACGTTGCGAAAAGAGCTGAGGTATCTCCTACTACTGTATCCCGTGTGTTGAATAATAGGGGATATATCAGCGAACAAACAAGGAAAAAAGTGGAAAAGGCGATAGAGGAACTTAATTATTATCCTAATGATATTGCGAGGTCTCTATTCAAAAAAAGGACCAACTTTATTGGGTTGGTTTTACCCACGATAAACAACCCTTTTTTTAGTGAATTAGCTTTATATATTGAAAATATATGCTCGGATTTGGGGTATAAAGTGATACTTTGTAATAGTTTAATGCAAATCGATAAGGAAAAAGCATACGCACGTATGTTAATTGGTCATCAGGTAGATGGAATTATTGTCTGTACTTATAACAGGGGAGTAGAAGCTTACAAAAATCCTAAACTACCGATTGTCGCAATCGATCATTATTTGTCCCCTACTATTCCAGTAGTTGGTTCCGATAATTATGCGGGCGGGAGAATGGCTGTCCAACATTTAATCGACCAGGGATGTCGTTCTATTATCCATATTAATGGACCAATTGAATTAGAGACCCCTACGCAAATGAGAAGAAAAGCATACGAAGACCTAATTGATAATCCCATTACGTATGAGCTTATTAATTTATTTGATGAAGAATATACAGCTGTCTCGATTAGACAGATTTTAAAGAAGCATCCTGAAACGGACGGGATCTTTGCTAGTGATGATCTCATAGCGGCGACATGTTTGAAGGTTGCTAATGAATTGAATATCCAAGTTCCCGACCAATTAAAAATTGTCGGTTACGATGGTACGGAAACGGTATTGAGGCTATTGCCCCAACTAACAACAATCAAACAACCCATCCAGGAAATTGCGAAAACGTCGGTATCAAAGCTGATGAATCTGATTGAAAACCCAGACTGTGATGAAGCATTAGAAACTTTTTTACCAATTGAATTGGTTATTAATGAGACAACATAGTTAAGCAAATAAAAATGTTGTCTTTTTTAATTATTTTCGGTCAAGCGGTTGACATAAAGTGAGATGATAGTGTATATATAATATAATGTTAATTAGGGAATAAACCTATTATTCCGATGTGCAAGCGGTTGACATATGGAAGCGGTTGACCTAATTTTAAAATTAATTTGGAGTACTCGTAGGGGGTTTAATAGTGAGAACAAAAGAAACGTCAAGGAGTCTACATAGTGAAATGTCCATAATAAAACCTGAAAAGAAAGAGAGCTTTATTCAGTATTTTAAACATAATTACGCCTTGTATTTGTTTTTGGTTCCTGCCGTAATATTGACCATCATTTTTAACTATGTACCGATGTATGGAGCTGTGATTGCGTTTAAAGATTTTAGTCCAATGAGAGGAATTTTGGGTAGCGATTGGGTGGGATTCAAGCATTTTAAAGACTTTCTAACTTCTCCGAATTTCTTAAATATTTTTATGAATACGATTAAATTAAGTTTTTTTGATTTAATTATTGGGTTTCCGATTCCTATTATTCTAGCATTAATGCTTAACCAAGTTAGGAGAGCGAAAATCAAGAAAAATATCCAACTGATCTTATATGCACCAAATTTTATTTCAGTTGTGATTATAACGGGAATGATTTTTATTTTATTCTCACCAACAGGTCCTGTAAATACACTATTATCCATTTTTACAGATAAACCGATTCCATTTATGACAAGTCCAGATACATTTCGAACCATCTATATCTCTTCTGGTATATGGCAAGGTGCGGGCTGGGCTTCCATCATCTATGTGGCGGCACTTGCGAATGTTGATCCACAACTACATGATGCAGCCACAATAGATGGCGCATCACTGATTCAAAGAATCCTTCATATTGATTTGCCTACTTTAAAACCGGTGATTGCGGTTTTGCTTATCCTGGCTATTGGCGGAATTATGTCCATCGGATTTGAAAAGGCTTATTTATTGCAGACTAGTATGAACTTACCAACTTCAGAGATTATTCCTACCTATGTCTATAAAAGAGGACTGCAAGCTGGAGATTACGCCTATTCCACTGCTGTAGGATTGTTTAACACGGTGATTAATGTCGTTTTGTTGGTTGTGGCAAATAAGGTTGTAAAAAAATTATCTGATGGCGAAAGTCTTTATTAAGGGAGGGATACGAAATGCATAATATGTCAAGGAATGATCGGATATTACTTTTGATCAATAAAATTTTACTAGGAATGATCATTTTAATGATTATTATTCCTCTGTTATATGTATTAATTGGGTCTTTTCTAGATCCTAATGTGTTGCTAAGTAAAGGGATTTCTTTTAATCTGGCAGATTGGACGATTGATGGTTATAGAAGGGTGTTTCAAGATGGTTCCATTCTCAAGGGATTTTGGAATTCGATTATTTATGCGGTAGGTTTTACGATCTGTACCATTGTCTTTACAGTGTTTGCGGCCTATCCTTTATCCGTTGATGGCTTCAGAGGGAAAAATTTCTTCATGATTTTTTTCTTGATTACGATGTTTTTTAATGGAGGTCTCATTCCTACGTATCTATTGGTGAAAAACTTAGGATTGATTAATACAGTGTGGGCGATTATTTTACCTGGCGCAGTGGGTGTCTGGAATATCATTCTAGTCAGAACGTTCTTTAAGGGATTACCGAAAGAACTGAAGGAAGCGGCGAAAATGGATGGTGCCTCTGAACTACAAGTCTTCTTTAAAATCATTTTGCCTTTGTCTAAACCGGTTATTTTCGTCATCGCCTTATATGCTTTTGTGGGGCAATGGAATTCCTATTTCGATGCGATGATCTACTTAGAAGATCGTAATCTTCACCCATTACAACTTATTTTACGATCCATTCTTATTCAAAACGAAGTTCAACCAGGGATGATAAATGATATGCAAGCTGCTGCCGAAATGAGCAAAATAGCGGAGAAAATCAAATATTCTTCCATTGTCATATCAAGCCTTCCATTACTCATCATGTATCCCTTCTTCCAAAAATATTTCGAGAAAGGTGTCATGGTTGGATCTCTAAAGTAATTATCGGAAATTCAATTAAAGGAGGTGAAGCGAATACATAGAACATAGTGGGCAATTAATTGTATACAAATAGATTTGAAAAATGATGTGAATAGAAAAAAGGAGGGTTTACCTTGAAAAAGTTATCAGGAATTATATCGTTATTGGTTATAGTAGGACTTGCTCTAGCTGGCTGTGGAAAAAGCGAGAAAAGTGCTTCATCTGAGGATTATGAGTTAAAAGATATTAAATTTCCTTTGGAAGAAACAGTATCACTTAAGTTTATGACTCAAAGTTCGCCATTAGCACCTGATGATCCCAATGAAAAGCTCATTTATAAGCGGTTGGAGGAAAAGTCAGGGGTGCATATTGATTGGAAAAACTATACAAAGGATTCCTTTATTGAAAAGCGAAATTTAGCACTATCAAGTGGAGATTTACCTGATGCGATCTTAGATGCAGCATTCAGCAACTATGATTTACTAAAGTATGCCAAAGATGGAACAATTGTACCAGTCGAAGATCTCATTGATCAATATATGCCTAATCTGAAAAAGGTCTTAGAACAAAGACCAGAGTATAGGGAATTCATTACAGCGCCTGACGGGCATATCTATAGTTTTCCGTGGATTGAGGAATTAGGGAATGGGATTGATCGGATACAAGTCGTCGGAGGTTTACCTTGGATCAACGTAGAATGGTTAGATAATCTAGGATTAGATATGCCGACCACCACGGAAGAATTGAAAGAGGTATTAATAGCATTTAAAACACAAGATCCGAATGGCAATGGAGAAGAGGATGAGATTCCCATGGGAGCGATCATCAATGATGGTGACCAAGACCCCGCAATACTATTAGGTTCCTTTGGTTTAGGAGATACTGGGGATCACACCGTTGTGACAGAAGATGGCGAAGTCGTGTTTACAAAGTCACAAGAAGGCTATAAAGAACAGATAAAATATCTTCATGACTTATATAGCCAAGGTTTAATAGATGAAGAAGCGTTTGAGCAGGATTGGAATACATTTATTTCAAAAGGAGATAAATATGGCTTATATTTTACATGGGATAAAGCGAATGTCAGTGGTATGAATGATAAATTTGACGTATTACCACCACTAGAAGGACCATCAGGAGAGAGAGTGATTGTTCAACAAAATGGTGGAGTGGGTTTTGACCGTGGAAGAATGGTTATTACAAGTGCTAATAAAAATCTAGAGCTTACAGCGAAATGGATTGATCAACTGTATGAACCTCTTCAATCCGTTCAAAATAACTGGGGGACTTATGGGGATACAGAACAGCAAAATATTTTTGAATTTGATGAAGAAACCAATATGTTGAAACACCTTCCTCTTGAAGGAACTGCACCAGTAGAGCTAAGAGAGAAGACGAGTATTGCAGGTCCATTAGCTATATTAGATGAATATTATGGGACGGTCACAACAAAACCGGACGATGCAGCTTGGAGATTGGATTTATTGCAAGAACATATTGTTCCATTTATTAAAAATGAAAAATATTATCCACATGTGTATCTTTCGTTAGAAGAAATTGATGAATTATCAAAGATTGAAACAGATCTCTTTGAATATGTGAACAGAAAACGAGCTGAATGGATTCGAAATGGAAAGATTGATGAAGAGTGGGACGATTATCTAAAAGAACTTGAACGATTTAATCTTGATACATGGCTACAAATTAAACAAGACGGATATGACAGAACGGTTAATCAATAGGAGGTAAGGAATTGGAGATTGCTAAACTAGAAAGATATAGACCAGCATTGCATTTCTCTCCAAAACAAAATTGGATGAATGACCCAAATGGTTTAGTATTTTTCAAAGGTGAATATCATTTATTTTTTCAACATAATCCAAATGACAGTATATGGGGTCCCATGCACTGGGGCCATGCCGTTAGTAAAGATTTGATTAAGTGGGAAGAACTAGACATAGCTTTATATCCAGATGAACTAGGGACGATCTTTTCGGGGAGTGCTGTCGTTGATTGGCATAATACGTCTGGATTTTTTCCAGAAGAACCAGGGTTGGTGGCGATTTTCACTCATCATTTAGAGGATGAAGATCACACACCATCTGTACAAACACAAAGCTTGGCCTACAGTCACGACGACGGAAGGACATGGGTAAAGTATAAAGGGAATCCAGTGTTAACACATCCAACTAAAATTGACTTTAGGGACCCTAAGGTATTTTGGCATCAACCAAGTCATAAGTGGGTGATGGTTTTAGCGACAGGGCAAACGATCTCGATTTATTCCTCTCCTAATCTAAAAGATTGGAAGTTTGAAAGTGAATTTGGAGAGGATGTCGGTTCCCATGATGGTGTATGGGAATGTCCAGACCTATTTGAATTATCAATCGAAAACTCTAATGAAAAAAAATGGGTTCTTATTGTCAGTATTGGAGATAACCCTCAACTAGATTCAGGTTCACGGACTCAATATTTTGTCGGTTCGTTTGACGGGAACAAGTTTGTACCTGAACACGACGAGATCAAATGGCTGGACCATGGAAAAGATAACTATGCAGGTGTTAGTTTTTCTGATATTCCAAAGGAAGATGGAAGAAGAATTTACCTCGGCTGGATGAGTAACTGGCGTTATGCAAATGAGGTTCCAACGGAAGGCTGGCGGAGTCAGATGACTTTACCTCGAGAACTGATTCTCAGAGAAACCGGCGGGGATTTCCATATTGTTCAAAAAGTGGTAAGAGAATTGGACACGTACCTAACCTCAAAAGAAGATATAAATAATGTCATCATTGGTACAGAGGATACCAACATTTATGAGCTTGATTCAGAGTATGCGAAAATCGAACTTATATTGGAAAGTGAAGACGCTAGTCAGTATGGATTGGCGATACATCATACGAAAACACAATACACATCTATTACAATTGACACAAAAGATAATGTATTATTATTGGATCGAAAAAACTCAGGGAAAGTGGATTTTTCTGATAACTTTTCAAGAACTCAAAAGGTGAAACTTGAGGATACAAACCAAATACAACTTCAAATCATTATGGATTCGTCATCATTAGAGTTATTTATTAATGATGGAGAACAAGCATTAACGAGTTTAGTCTATCCCGATAAGGCATGCGAGAGCATCTCCCTTTTCGCATCGGAAGGAATGGCAAATGTCGTACATGGAAAATTCTCTATTCCTTCCATTGATTAAAGAATTAAGACTGCAGCCAGAGGAACTGTTTCATACATGCCTCTGGCTGTTTTTCTGAAATTTCCATAGGCCAAATATGAATTTACGAATGATTACGGCGATACAAGTTTGTATGCGCCATCTTTAAATAAAGACATGATTTCAAATGTCTGTGTGGAGGAGACGAGCACATGTATGTGATAAAAAAGACCTTTGTTCCCATTTTTGTTATAGTGATGGTGATATTATTAAGAAATGATTGTGTGAATGCAAAAGATACCGATAGAACGAAAGAGGAAGAGAAATTGAAACGCATGGATACGAACGATTATTACACGGAAAAATACCGCCCTCAATATCATTTTTCTACGGAAACGGGAAGACTCGCCGACCCAAATGGACTCGTTTATTTCGAAGGTGAGTATCATTTGTTTCACCAAAAAATGGGAACCTGGGCACATGCGGTTAGTAAAGACCTAGTTCATTGGGAGCATCTTCCCGTTGCCCTAGGGCATGATGAATTAGGACAAGCCCTGTCCGGAAGTGCTGTAGTAGATTGGCATGATACAACGGGGTTTTTTAATGGAAAAGCCGGTTTAGTGGCGTTCTACACAAACACAGAAGGAGGAGAAGCACAAAGTATTGCTTATAGTAAAGATAACGGGCGGACATGGGAACGTTATAAGGGAAACCCTGTCATTGAAAATCCTGGTATAAAAGATTTCCGGGATCCGAAAGTGTTTTGGCATGAAGAGTCTAAAAAATGGGTGATGGTTGTTTCGACGAACCAAAGTGTAACCTTTTATAATTCAGATAACTTGATTGATTGGGAGTACCAAAGTCGTTTTGGTGATGAGGAAGGATCGCATGTAGCAGTATGGGAATGCCCCGATTTATTTCCATTACCTGTTGATGGAAATAAAGATAAACAAAAATGGGTGCTTCATGTAAGTGTAGGGGATAATCATATAACAGATGGTTCCACTGCGCAATATTTTATCGGTGAGTTTGATGGAAAGAAATTTGTAAATGATAACCCGGCTGAAAGCATTTTGATAACAGACTTTGGACAAGATTATTATGCAGCCCAGTCTTTTGCGAATATTCCTGAAGAGGATGGGCGGAGGTTGTGGTTAGGATGGATGGCCAATTGGAGATACCCATATCAATCCCCTACAGAGCCTTGGATGGGCTCCATGTCAATCCCGCGAGAATTATCATTAAAATTTACGAAGGATGGTATCCGGTTATTCCAAGAGCCCATCCGTGAACTAAAAAGTATCCGTGCGACTGAGCACTCTGTAGATGCCTTTACATTAGAAGGTGAACGTGAAATCAGTGATTTCGCGGGGACAACTTATGAGTTCGAAGCAATTGTTGAATGGGAACAAGTGGATGAGTTTGGCATTCGTCTACGCCAATCAGATACAGAGGAAACGGTAGTCGGAGTGAATACAAATACAGAAACTGTATTTCTTGACCGAACCAATGCAGGTCTGGAGACTTTAATAGATCGCGATGGTCAATTATTTAATTTTGGTAAACGGTTTGAAACGAAATTTTCTAAGGATGGAAAACAGGTTAAAATTCATGGTTTCGTCGACGAGTCTTCGGTGGAGTTGTTTATTAATGATGGTGAATATGTGTTTACTAATCTAATTTACACAAAACCGACAAATAAGGGAATTGAACTATATACAAAGGGTGGTCGTGTGAATTTTACTTCACTCAATTTCTATCATCTACATTCTATCTGGCGTGAAGCCCCTGATGAAGGAAAAATCGATAGAGTGGCTGTTAGTGAGGAAAATGTGGGGTTAGAAGTTGGGGAATCGATCGAGCTTACTGCTCATGCTAAGCCGGATTGGTTGTCTATTACAGAACCATTGGTGTGGGAAGTAGATAACCCAGATCTTATCCAAATAGATGAATTGGATGAAACAAAAGTCAAAATAACTGGAGTCAAGTTGGGCGTTACGACTGTCACAGTTCGTGACCCAAACAGTCAAACGTCAAAAAAAATCAAGGTCCGAGTCCTGGAGGACAAAGAATCAGATTATATAGATGGCTGGGGACCTTCTCCTACGACAAGGGCATTTTCTGGAAAATGGGATATTGAGGATGGCTCAAGTGTGACAAGCTATGTTGAACATAATCCCGATTGGAAAGAGATTTATAAAGATGAAGTGGTTACAGGTGATTTCAATGTCTCTGCTGATATTCAATGGGTAGAACAAGGAAATGAGGGGTTCCCTAAATATGGTATCATGATTGTCGATGAAAAAGGTACCAACGTTTCGGCCTTCTTTAATAAGGATATTCATCAGTTAGAAACCTTTATGAAGTATAGTGATCGAGAATTAGGATGGGAAGGAGCCGACTTACCTAATAGTGTAGAGCTCCAAGAACCACAAGCATTGAAAGTAGAGAAAACAGGGGACGTTTTTAGGTTCTATTGCAATGGCAAGAAAATCTTAGAAAGAACGATAGAGATGAAAGGAAACATGAGTGTGGGGGTGGTTAACGAGAATACCAAAGCTCATTTTACCAATTTCACTATAGAGGTTGGTGAGGACGCACCAACGGCAACGAACGCAGCCGAGCTAAAAGAACTTGTTGAGCACTTCGAGGAAGAGGGAGAAGTTAGAAATAATAGTGCCCATGCTTTAAAAATCCATTTAACTGCGGTTGGACATTACGAGGAAAAACAAATCGCAAAAAAAGTAGTCAAACACATGGAAAGCTTTAAATTGTTACTAGACCATCAGAAGGAAAATGCATTGATTTCCGACAAGGCGTATCACGTCCTCACTGAGAGTGCCGATTTAATAATAGCCAAGTGGGAATAAAGCAAAAAAAGAAGTATCTCAGCTTATCCCGTGAGAACAAAGAAAATTGTATGTAGGGTGGGGCTTCCCACTCTACTGTAAAAAGCGAATATTTTAAGTGCTTTTTGATAAACTGGAGGGGGGCTTCATACTTCCGGTTTTTTTTGATAAAATAGAGATGTGAACACTTATGGTTCTTTTTTTGTTTAAAGGGGATGTTCAAGAAATAAGGATCAAATGGATGAACAAAGGATAATCGGCTAAAGGCGCCACGTCAATCGTCACGCCGTTTTGACCAACATCCAGTTGGCCTAAATTCGTAGCAACATTCGCCACGCCTTTGTGACCTGTGTCCCGCAGGCCTCTGGTAACTAAAAGGTGAGGGAAGGGGACGTAAGCGATTTGCCAAGACATTAACACTGAAATATAATTGTAATGTTTGATTATTTAGAGAGCGGGTAATAGGATACTTGAAAAGATTACCCAAATTTATTGAGTAGAACGTGCTCACATAGGAGAAATGAAAGTCAAACGAATTGGGAAGTATACGGGATGAGAATTTTATGAGGTGAACATAATGAGGAAATTTCTAACGTCTAAATCCGGTTTCTTTTCCGTTATCGTCCTTTGCTTTTGGATAAAAACGTATATCATTTATCAGGTGGAGTTTGACTTAGGGGTTCAAAATATATTGCAACAATTCTTATTGTTTTTTAATCCGCTTAATTCAGCGCTTATCTTTCTAGGGGTGGCATTATTTGCAAAAGGAAGAAAAGCGGGAGTTTGGCTACTAACGATTTATACAACATTAAATGCGCTTCTCTACGCGAATGTTGTGTTTTATCGTTTTAACAGTGATTTTATTACAATCCCAACACTCACTCAAACAAGTAATTTCACGAGTCTTGGAGGAAGTATTGCCGATTTAGTGGCATGGCACGATCTATTTTATATAATTGATTTGATCTTGTTGTTTGCTTTTTTTGTTCTAACAAAGGCTCATTGGTCTACAGAGCGTTTACCAATAAAGAAACCTTTGCTTGTTCTTGCTTCTGGTGCGATCTTATTTACGGTGAACCTAGGATTGGCAGAAATTGATCGTCCCCAGTTATTAAAAAGAACATTTGACCGAAATTATATTGTGAAGTATTTGGGTGCGTATAATTTCATGATCTATGATGCAGTGCAAAGTTTTAACTCCTCGAAGCAACGTGTTCTTGCATCAAGTGATGATCTCACAGAGGTCGAAAATTATACGAAAAGTAAGTATGCAGAACCCAATCCTGATTATTTTGGTGTAGCAGCTGGTAAGAATATAATAAAAATCCATCTTGAATCTTTTCAATCTTTTTTGATTGATTATAAATTAAATGGGGAAGAAGTGACTCCATTCATCAATTCACTTGTTCATGATTCGGAGCAAAATTTCACATATTTTGATAATTTCTTCCATCAAACAGAACAAGGAAAAACCGCGGATGCTGAATTGATTATGGATAACTCCTTATATGGCTTGCCACAAGGATCAGCTTTTGTGACAAAAGGAAATAACACATATCAAGCATTGCCAGCGATCTTACAGCAACAGCAAGGATATACAAATGCTGTTTTCCATGGAGATTATAAATCTTTTTGGAATCGGGATGAAATCTATAAGCAATTTGGAATCGACGAGTTCTATGACGCCAGCTATTATGATATGGACGATGACAAGGTGATTGGATACGGTTTAAAAGATAAGCCGTTCTTTGCGGAGTCCATGCCTTATCTTGAATCATTGCCGCAACCTTTTTATGCCCATATGATTACATTAACGCATCATCATCCTTATTTGATTGATGATGAGGATGCCACGATTGGGCCGGCCACAACAGGGGATGCGTCTGTGGATCGCTATTTCCAAACCGCACGTTATTTGGATGAGTCATTGGAGCAATTTTTCAATGATTTGAAGGCATCTGGGTTATATGATGATTCCGTGATTTTCTTGTATGGCGATCACTATGGCGTTTCGACGAATCATAATCGGGCGATGTCGGAGTTGCTTGGGGAAGAGGTTACCAAATTAAAATCTGCTGAATTACAGCGTGTCCCTTTTTTGATTAAAATACCTGGGATCGAAGGTGGAGGCATTAACCATGAGTATGCGGGACAAATGGATGTGGTGCCAACACTCCTGCATCTCTTAGGAATTGAAGCGCGAGACTACATTCAATTCGGAACGGATTTATTCTCTGAGGAGCATCAAGATTTCGTTCCATTCCGAAATGGTGATTTTATGACGGAACGATTTAGTCGAGTGGACGGCGTTTACTACGACACTCAAACGAAAGAAGTCATAGAAGAACCAACTGAGGAAATGGAAGAACTGCGTGAAAATGTCATGCAAGAACTCGAATTATCCGATCGTGTCCTCTACGGCGACCTTTTAAGATTTTACACACCGAATCAAAACTGGACACCTGTTGATCCAAAGAATTACAGGTATGGGCAATAAAATTATGCTAAAATGATAGATAGAAAAAGATCTGGCTATTGTTCCTGAATGGAATAGTAGCCAGATCTTTTTTTGTAGAATTCACCATGATTTGTTATCTGATTTCCTCAGGTATCATCACGAATTTGACCTTCTGATCAGTGGATGGTCGGGTTGTCGTCCATATTTCCATGCCGACTGCTGCCATTTCTTCCATGAGATTTTCGATCGCCTCGATAATCGCCTGCTTGGGCTTAGGATGGTCTCCCATCCCATCAATGCTTTCTTCTTCCCAGTAGTAATAGCTGGCGAAAGCTTCTGTATGCTGTTTATAAATATGATAAGTCACTTGAATTCTAAGACCTTTGTGTTGAATCCACAGAGTCCCAGCACCATTTAGTAATGGCTCCATATCTACATTCTCCTTATCTAAATAAGATCGTCTATGAATGAAACAAAAATGTTAATCGAAAATATTAGGGTACTTGCATTATATCATCTAAAATTGATGAGTGTCTAATTGGCTCCATATGGCGATATCTTTAAAGAGTAATTTGTGATTCACTCATTCAGAAATGGGAAGAAGCATAAACCAGATTAATAATTTACCAAACGAACAAATGGAGTTCCCCATGCAAGGATTTTGCTGGGCATGGGGACTCTAAAAAAATAAAAATACGTTTCACTTTTTCAGGTATGAAGGAATTATTGGCTTTCTCGTTGTTTAAAATGATTCCCCCTGTCATAAGGGCATACCATCATGCCCCGAACGGATTATAAAATCTACTTCCATCATAAAAAGTAATAATAAGCGAAAGAACGAACGCAATCCCTACTAAAATGAGAGCAATATAGTCAATTCGTTTGAATGGACGGGCACTGTACCAAGAGCGCTTTTTATTTTTTCCGAAACCGCGTAGTTCCATGGCGTTGCTAATGACTTCGATTCGATCTAAGCTTGATAGTATTAATGGGATGATGATGGAACCCATGTTTTTGATTCTCTTCCCTAATTTTTCTTTGCTCGACATGTCGATTCCTCGTGCTTGTTGGGTGATGGCAATGTTGCGGAAGTCACGCTGGATATCAGGGATATAGCGTAAAGCTAATGCGACAGCATAGGAAATTCGATAGCTAACCCCGATTCTGTTCAGTGAAGCCGCGAATTCACTCGGATGTGTTGTTACAATAAACAAAAGAGCAGCTGGGATAATTGTAAAATACTTAATTGTTATATTAAATTGGTAAAATAGTTGCTCCCATGTTACGTTATATCTTCCTATTATTTCAAACACGACATGGCTTGTACCATAAATTTTTACTCCTTCTTGTGGTGAAAAAATGTAGATGGCGATATTGTTTAGAAGTAAAAACGCCAAAATGAAAATCAACACAAAGGAGATGTCGCGAACTTTTACTTGAGACGCGATGAAAATAGCGATGCTTGCGACAAATAAAAATAGTAACACTCGTGTATCATACGTAAGCATGGCGGCTGTGGACCATAAAATAAAGCAGATGAGTTTCGTTGCACCTGTCAGCCGATGGATCGGCGATGGGCGCTCAATATATGCAAGCATTTCTACTGCCATGATGTTCGAACCTCCTTATCGAAGGCGATAAATCGTCCAACGAATTCTCTTGGTTCTTTGACTCCTGCTTTTACGGCTAAGTCAAATAGGGAAGTCTCTTTTAAATTCGCTTTTTTGATTACGTTTCGATCTGTAAGGATATTCGCTGAAGTATCATCAGCAATTTTTTCCCCGTCGGCAATGACGATTGCTCGCGGTGTGTACTCAAGCATTAAGTGCATATCATGTGTGATCATTAAGATTGTGATGCCTTGTTCATTTAATTCGGATAAAAATTCCATGATTTCTGTGTAGTGCTTGAAATCTTGTCCTGCAGTTGGTTCATCTAAAATAATTAACGCAGGCTCCAATACTAATATCGAAGCAATGGTGACGCGCTTCTTTTGCCCGAAGCTAAGGGCTGAAATCGGCCAATTTCGAAATGGATAAAGGCCACATATCTTTAAAGTCTTTTCAACTCGTTCCTTTATTTCATCTTCAGGCACGCCGCGCAACACCAATCCTAGCGCCACTTCTTCAAAAATCATATGTTTTGAAATCATTTGGTTTGGATTTTGCATGACGAGTCCCATTCGTTCCGCTCGTTCCTTGATCGTATCGTTCATGATGTCTTTACCGTTAAAGAGGATGCGCCCGGAGGTGGGCTTGTTAAAACCGCAGATAAGACTAGCAAGCGTCGATTTTCCGGCTCCATTTTTACCAGCAATACTAACCATTTCGCCTTTTTCAATGGTAAAAGAAACGCCGTGAATAATTTCGCGTCCTGGCGAATAGCTTAAATGAATGTTTTCCAGCTCTAAAATTGGATCTGTTTTCTTTTTCCATTCAGGTGGATTCGTCGCATCAAACCAGTTGAGCAGCTTGTCCTTATCAACGGAAAATGTATGGATATGGGATGGTTTTGATTCCGCTGTCACTTCGGTTCCTGCGTATTTTGCAGCTTTTACAAAAAGCGGTTCGCGAATATTGCATTCTTCTAGGATAGAAGATGCAAGTAATTCATCGGGTGTAAGGTCGGCTACAATTCTGCCTTTATCCACAACAATAATTCGATCGACATGGCATTCAAGTACATCTTCGAGGCGATGCTCAATGATGACGACGGTTGTATTTGTTTCCTTTTGAATGCGATCGATGAGGTGAATCGCATGTTTTCCTGTTGCTGGATCAAGATTGGCAAGCGGCTCGTCAAAAAGTAAAATATCAACATCATCCACCATTACTCCTGCTAAAGACACACGTTGCTTTTGACCTCCCGATAATTGGTGAAGCGAAGATTGTAAATAATCGTCCATATCGACCATTTTGGAAACGTCTTTTACGATTGAGAACATTTCGTCCTGCTCCCGCACGTCATTTTCAAGTGCGAAAGCGATATCCTCGCCAACAGTAAGACCTATAAATTGCCCATCAGGATCTTGTAAAACCGTTCCAACCATTTTTGAAAGTGAAAAAATATCGAGGTTTTTTGTTTCCTGCCTCATAATTTTCAAATTCCCGGTAATCTCTCCTTTATAGGAAAACGGAATTAAACCGTTGAGGCAATGACCAATCGTGCTTTTTCCTGAACCAGATGGACCTACGATCAGCACTCTTTCCCCTTCGTAAATCGTTAAATTAATATCATGAAGAGTCGGATCGGTTTGGGTGCGATATTTAAAATTAAATTGTTCAAATTGAATAACGGGCTTTTTCATTTGTGATCTCCTTGGTTACATACTCGCAATTCCTTTGAAAATTTACTCATTGCTGGATTTCATAAAATGAACTCAAAACGAGGAAATCGAATTACGATTTCCTCGCATCATCCTCTCTATTGTATATTAAAAATCTTTATTCTGCTTTCAAACTGCCACTTTTCACCCTAGTTTTTGCGTAAGCTGCGAGTAAAATTGTGCCTAGGACGGCTACTGTAACTATGTTTGCTAGTCCGGCTGCAATCCCTTGAGTCCATACTTTGTTTGCAGGTTCCGCATAAATGAGTATATCAAGGGATGGAGCAATTAGTCCCCAGCCAATAATATTGACAAGAGCTTGAACAATATTAAAAGAAATTATTTGCTTTTTACCAAATTCTCCGGATTCGATATCGATTCGTTTGGCGGCCAATCCGATAAATAGTCCAACGAATGCTGAAACGATTACCCAGCTCCACCATATTGAGCCGTACGTAATCGAATCTTGCAAAGCATGCCCAATCAACCCGATAAGTCCACCTGCAATTGGACCGAATACAACCGCCATTAGCGCTAAAAATGCGTATGCTGTATTAATTGAAGTGTTCGGAATTCCTGTAGGAATCGATGCAAATCTACCTAAAATTACAAACACAGCGGCTCCAATCCCAATCGCAACGATTGTTTTAATTGCTAAATTTTTCCCCACTTTTGATCCTTCTCCCTTTTTGAAAATTTTTAATAACAATGTCTACTTAATTATATATGGCTTTTGGCACTTTGCGGAGAGATATTTTCCAATTTGCACCCGTTTCAATATGATAGGCATTGGCGAATGACCCTTGGTTGAGAGCTATTCCGAGTTTATCAAGCGAATTTACGTAAATTAATGGTTCGCCTAAATGACTGTCAGCGAAGGATCGTCCATACGTCATGATGTTTTTATATACCTGGCGTGTATCATTATGAATAGTCACTTCAAAACTATCTCCATACTCAACTCCTAATTGCAGGAAAAGAGTTCTGTCGATATTCGTCCAAAGGTTTCCGAAACGGATATCAAGAATATCGATATTTCCAGTAACGGAAGATTCATCGATGGTTGGATCAAATTTTGCAAGTTCAGTGACAGAATCGACTGGAACTTCAGGGCCAACTTCTTCAAATGTGATGACTCCAGATGCAAGTCTTGCCCCCGTATATGCATACACGTCACGGCCATGGAATGTATACGATTCCCCCGATTTAGGGAGGCGGTTGACGGTTTCATCAATGATTCTGACTTCTTCGATCCCAATCGCGTCTTTTATATGAGTCAATGTTCCATTATCTGGGGTAACGATGTATTGATTCTCCGTTGTTTTTATTACAATGCTACGGCGATTGGAGCCAACTCCGGGATCAACGACTGAAATGAAGACCGTTCCTTCAGGCCAATATGATATGGTTTGATAGAGGCGATACGACCCTTCCCATATATTATATTGTGGTATGTCATGGGTTAGGTCAAAGATTCTAAGTGTCGGATCGACTGAAATCGCCACACCGTACATAGCGCTCACTGCACCGTCACTTAAACCGAAATCTGTTTGAATCACTAAACTGTTTGTCATTGTAAATTCCTCCATCTGTAAAAAAGTTTTAGAAAACCAAAAAACCACGCCCGTATCTTTATACAAAAGATAAGGACGTGGTTGCATTCACATGGTACCACCTTATTTTACTGTTTGCTCACACAAAACAGCCTCAGCAAGTACTGGAGCACAAATACATCTTTGCTCGAAATACTGTGGTATTGATAACGAGTACCAAATCTCGTCGGCACCTACTAATCCGAAAGCGGATGTTCAGTTCGCAACTCAGAGGCCATTGTTCAGATCGTGATTTTTGCTTCTTTTCAGCTACCGAAGCTCTCTGTATAAAACCATTAATCCTACTTTTTCTCTTCATCGTCTTTAAAAAAATAAAGCATTATCTGATTGAAACTGATTATAAGCCTGGGTGGAGAA
This sequence comes from Lederbergia ruris, assembly GCF_018332955.1. Taxonomy (NCBI): domain Bacteria; kingdom Bacillati; phylum Bacillota; class Bacilli; order Caryophanales; family Bacillaceae; genus Lederbergia; species Lederbergia ruris. The sequence goes on along the minus strand of NZ_BORB01000009.1, from coordinate 48,349 downwards.
AAATGCAAGGATAAATTTTAAAAAAAGTAAATTCCTCAATTAATATCAAAGTTTCACCAATTGTGTCAAAGTTTTCACCAATTAAATCCCGAATTTCACCAATTGTACATAAAATTTTTCAATTTTGAGATTAAGTCATATTGGACAGATTATCAAAAAATGCAAAGGGTTTGAATTTTAAAACATCTAATTGAATTTTTTAATGTTCGTTGTCCGAATTTTGTTCAATTCAGTAGGAGTATCTTCGTGGGCGGCCCCAATCTAGGGGCTAGTCCCACAAGATAAGCCTGGTTAAATATTAAGGGATTGGGAGAAAAATAATGCAATTTTTCAAAAGAATTTGCAGTTTACCGAATCTGAATATAGGTAAGAATCAAATAAATTTGCAATCTTTTTGAAAGTTATTCTATTCACCTTCTAAATGTAAACGTTTTATAATGTAGGTGTTCCAAATCAAAGATAAAAAATTAAAAGGCAGATACCAATTGGCTTATTCAGAAATGAGAAGGGAAATGGGGGGATGATCTAGAAGTATATAAGTGAATTTCCTATTTTTTCCTGGAATGGGAAATTTCATAAGAGCCACCAGTTTCAGAGTATTATGATATTCCTTACTCATATATTTGATCAATCGGATCAGATTGATACATCTGGTGAGATTTGAAAGCCTTTTGGAAGGGAGATGAAAATGAGGAATTACCGCAAAACTGAAGAAAATGAGAGTACGGATAAAAGTAGGACAAGACGACCGTTTCAGCTGTTAATTCTGTTATATTTGTTCTTTTTTATCTGTTCACAGCTCACATCACCGACTAGCGCCTCTTTTCAAGATGTGACAACGATCAGGGGGACACTATCAGCAGATCCTGATATGGAACATCAGCAGGAGGAGAAGGAGTCACTTCTTCAAAGCGAAGGTGAAAATTCAGTAGATATAGCTGATGAAGGTATTGAGGAAGATCAAAGTGATGAACAAGAAAGGCAGGGCTCTGGAGAGGTTTCTGAAACAGAGGAACAGGATCAAGAGAGTCATAAGAAAGAACAAAGTCCAAATGAGAAAGAGGGGGACCAAGAAGAAAAAACACAAGATCAGGATATTTCGCAGGAAGCATCTCGTCCAGATGCTAATGTTGTAGGGGATCAGGAAAAGCAGGGTATCGAAATCGAAGCCGAACAAGCTACGAAAAGTGAAGGACGAGGTGAAACCGAACTAGATTCCACCAAAGACATAATAGAATCGGACATGCAAAAATTGGATCCATCGGAGTGAGGAGAATATGAAAGGGAAAACCATCTTAAAGTGGATAAGCAATAGTATCTCAACCCTGTTGATCATCCTGTTAGTCTGTGCAGTATTGATTGTCATTTCATCCCGAGCGGCAGGGGGAGAACCGAGTCTCTTTGGCTATCAGTTGAAAACGGTCTTATCCGGTTCCATGGAGCCAGAAATGCCAGTTGGTTCGCTAATTTTAACTAAGCAAGTGGATGAAAAGGAGACGTTCAAAACTGGAGATGTGATTACATTTAGAACGAGTGAAAATATTTTAGTGACCCACAGAATTATTGAGGTAGAACATAATGGTCAACGATTTATTACCAAAGGGGACAATAATAATGGGCCTGATGTTGAACCAGTTTTAGCAGAAAATATCGTTGGGAAATACTCGGGGACGACTATCCCCTATGCCGGATATGTCTTCCATTATATGAATACAAAGCAAGGAGCGGTATTGTTTTTATTTATACCGGGTCTGTTGTTTCTTGGACATGCTATATTTACCATATGGCGTGCGCTACGTCTTATTGAAGGGCCAAAGAAAGAAGAAACCATATAAAAAATTGGGGGAGAAAACGGATGAATGTCAAAAAACAATTAAGCACAGGATTAGTGTCGGCGGTACTCGGTATTACATTAATTGGAGGGGGAACCTACGCATATTTTAGTGACAGTGAGGAAACAAATAATACCTTTGCAGTCGGTACATTGGATCTCGCTGTCAACCCTACACAAATTATTAGCGTTGACAATATACAACCAGGAGATTCCTTTATTCGCGATTTTGAACTGCAAAATAATGGAACATTGGATATTGGAAAAGTTTTATTAGAAACCTCCTATACAGTAGTCGATGCACAGGGGGATAACACAGAGGATTTTGGGGAGCATATTGAAGTGGAATTTCTTTACAACTTGGACAAGCTTGACGAAGTGATTTACAAAACAACTCTAGCTAAGCTTCAAGACATGAAACCAGAGGTTATTAATGAAAAGGTTTTCGAGCCAATCTTCGATGAAGAAGGCCTACCAACCGGTGAAATGAACGACCTCGTTGTAAAATTCCATTTTGTTGATAATGGAAAAGACCAAAACCAGTTCCAAGGAGATTCACTCGATCTTACCTGGACATTTAACGCACAGCAAACTGAAGGAGAGCAAAGGTAATTTCCATTTTAAAGCAGAAAGAAAATCTCTAATAAATTCTTAAAATAGTGCAGGTGGAGACACCCCCAATGTTACGGAAGGCGCCGGAACTTTGGGGGTGCTTTGTTTTTTGTTATTAGTTTTAATATCTATTTTTACATTATATAGAAAAACACTGTATATTGTGTTATTATTCATGATTAGACACTATATATCGAGCTGAGGAGGAGCGGGCTTGAATGCGAAAGAGTTTCAGAAATGGATCGATTCTTATTATAAAGATAGAGGCTGGTCTGATCTAGATATTTTTGTACGAATAGGTTTTTTGTCGGAAGAAACTGGAGAAGTAGCAAGGGCGATTAGGGCATTAGAAATAGGTAGGGACCGACCAGATGAAGTTGAGGACATGTTTGAGAAATGTAAGGAAAATCTTACAGAAGAGTTGGGAGATGTATTAGGCAATGTGGCAGTGATTGCTAATAAATATAATATTGATTTAGAAGATATTTTTTTACAACATAAAAATAAATTGTTACATAGATACCGAAATTAGAAGGATGATGGATTATGAAAGTTAAAAACATAGCCGTGTTCTGTGGCTCAAGCGCAGGAAAAAATAAAATTTATTTGGAAAATGCCAAAAAACTTGGTGAAGAATTAGCCTATAGTAATAGAACGTTAGTATATGGTGGTGCGCAAGTTGGCTGCATGGGGGCATTGGCCGATTCGGCTTTAAATGGTGGAGGAAATGTAGTTGGGGTAATTCCTAAGAAATTACAAGATGTCGAGATAGCCCATAAGAAATTAACAGAACTTTATGTTGTAGAAACGATGCACGAACGAAAAGCAAAAATGGCTGATTTAGCGAATGGATTTATTGCTCTTCCTGGAGGTGCGGGAACATTAGAGGAATGGTTTGAGGTATTCACTTGGGCACAACTTGGTTATCACCAAAAACCATGTGGATTATTAAATGTAAATGGCTTTTTTGAACCGTTAATTTCGATGTTAGATTATACGATTGATGAAGGATTTATGAACGCAAAGTATAAGGATTTGATTATTATGGATTCTGATCCCAAGAGTTTATTGGCTAAAATGGAGAATTATTCCCCACCTTTAAAGGCGAAATGGGAATAACGTAAATGTCGAAAAGGCTATTCTTGCGACATTAAAAAGCTGTTAGGTTATTGAAATTTGCTCAAGAATTGAAAATCAGTAAAGCAATTATGCCTGCGGCGTGATTGAGAGCGAGGTTCTTACCAGCAACGAAAGCGATGCTTCCGACTCCGGACAAGCTGATCTTAAGGAAAATCGTTTATAAAAATTAGAACTGGAGACGAAATTAAATGGATGAGAGAATAGCGAAGATTCGATACTGCCCATTATGTGGACACGAATCAGATAAAGAATTCATCGAAAGAGATGGGTCAGGTGGTCATTGGATTTGTGAAAATTGTGATGAGTTAGTGGAGGCCTATCTTTTAGAGAAAAGGTATGTATTAGAAGAGTGTGCTGAAGAAAGTTCAGAAGAAGATGGGGATTCAGGAAAAAGCATAGGGAAAATCTTGCTTTTCGTAGTTATTATAGCGGCTATCATCTTTGGAATTGCATATTTTAGTTGATCAAAACTTACGAATTAATTAGCACGCATGGTGCCCGAAGCCGTTTGAAAAAATGAGAATTGGTTATCAAAAAGTGCTATGAATCCTGGAGTCCAAGACGGAAAAGAAGAAATGGCTCAAGGAGTATTGTTGAAGCTTGGATTTTGGTAGGGAAATAAAAGAGAAAGTTTAAAAGCTAGGAGAATAAGAAAAGCATATTTTTCTAGGAACAAAAAAGTAAGCCACGATTCCTTTAAAACGGGATCGTGGCTAGGAAGGATTTATCCAATTTCCTCGGTTAGTTTTTCGATTTGATCGATCAGTTCGCCAATATAGGCAATCGTGTCCCGTAATGGTTTATCTGTTGTGATATCAATGCCAGCCATTTGCGCTAGTTCCGCAGGGTTTTTGGAGCCGCCAGCTTGTAAGACAGTTAGCCAATCGTCGACAGCTGGTTTGCCTTCTTTTAACACACGCTTTGTCATTTCTGTAGAGATGGTTAAACCAGCGCTGTATGTGTAAGGATACAAGCCCATATAATAGTGTGGTTGACGCATCCATGTTAGTTCCGCACCGTCATTGATGATAACATCTTCACCCCAAAATTCTTCTAGAACTCCTCTTTTTAACTCATTTAAAATCGTAGCATTGACATTTCCACCTTTATCAATGATTTCATAAACCTTCCGCTGATAAGCTGCCTCAAGCAGGTGAGTGACGAAATTATGATAGTAAGTACGTGAAATGATGGAGGATAGTACCCAGCGTTTGAATCTCGGGTCATCTGAATTTTTTAACAGGTGATTGGCCATCAGCATTTCATTCATGGTCGAAGGAGCCTCAATAAAATACATAGACGCATCCCCATTAAATACACTTTGATGTTTGTAAGCATTATAGAAATGTCCGGCATGACCAAGCTCGTGAGCAAGGACGAATACATCCTCCATACTTCCAGTCCACGAAATCAAGATATAAGAATGATTACCATATGGACTAGCACAGAAGGCCCCTGTTGATTTTCCGGTGTTTTGGGCGAAGTCAATCCATCTTTCTGAGTAAGCTCGATCCACCATATCTGTATAATCTTTCCCCATAATGGCGAGCGCATCATCGATATATTTCTTCGATTCTTCTATCGTGACCGTTGGTTCATAGGAAGGATCGACAGGGATTTTTAAATCAGCAAAGGTCATTTCATCTAATTGATGAATTTTTTGTAAAAGCTTCGCGTATTTCCGCATATGTGGAGCTAATTCTTTCATAATTACATCGATTTGACGGTTATACATGGAACGATCGACATCTTGCTCCATCAATAAATAGTCAATGACAGATGGATATCCACGTAAATCAGAAGTCGTTTTCTCCATTTGTAAGTGCATGTCATATGTTTTGGCTGTTGTATGTTGATAATCGCGCAACTTAGCGGAAAACGCATTAAATGCAGCACGTCTCTTCGCTGTATCAGGATTAGATTCCCAGCTACCTTCAAAAGAAACATAGCTTAATGGGTAATTTTCATTATTCACTTTAAAATCTGGAAATTCCATATCTACTAATTTTGTTGTGTTATATAAACTATAGGGTGCCTCAAAAGTAGATGAGAAAGCTGCCAATGTCTTCTCGACCTCAGGATGAAGCTGGTATGGTTTTTTCTTGATAATATCTTTTAGTAGGACAGCATAATCCTCTGACTGAGCACTCGCATCCTGTAAAACCTCTAATGATAGCTCTGATAATTCACTCATGAGAAAAGAAGTTTGGCTGGAAATTTTCGCGGCCATTGAACTGAATTTGCTGTCTCGCATTTGTGCCTGATCATCCGTTTGGTCAACACTAGCTGCAAGAGAAGCATAGGTACCAATTGGAATAAGTTGTTCATATAGTTTTCTATATTCGTCTAATGCATTTAGTGCCGATGCTGCATCCTGAATCGTACCTTTATAGGCATTCGCAAATTCCGTTGCTTCCTTCCCTACAGTTTTCAAAGCCTGTTCATAAGCTTCTTCCGTTGCAAATAAATCTTTTAAATTCCATGTTTCTTCTTCTTTTACTTGTGCGCGTGTAGGTAAGCTTTGTACCAAATGTCCCCACTCCTTTGTTTGGAAATTTTCTAACTCTTTTATTAGTATAATATTTGAACCTCTCATGATTTAAGTCACGAGATTCCTAAGTACAGAGACCTATTGATTTCTAATGGTTTAGGCTATCCCCACAGTTCCTGCGGTTAATCGCAATGCTTCATTGCGAAGATTGATACTTGCGTTAAGGTCGCGTTGGTGATGACAATCGCAAATCGGGCATGTCCATTCTCGTAGTGCTAGATCCTTAACGTCTTTGTGTTGGTGGCCACAACGGGAACATAGTTGACTAGAAGCGAAGTTTTTCGCCACGACTACTACTTGCTTTCCATACCACTTTGCTTTGTATTCCAACATTGTTCTGAACTCTGACCAGGAAACTTCACTAATTGCTTTAGAAAGCCTTTCATTTTTGAGCATATTGCTTACAGACAAATCTTCAATCCCAATAATGTCGTGGTTTTTGACAATTTGGGTTGAGATTTTATTTAGCATATCCTTTCTTGCATTCACGATTTTTTCATGGATTTTGGCGACCTTTACACGTTGTTTATGCCAATTGGAGGAACCTATTTGTCGCCTTGATAGAATACGTTGGGCTCTGGCTAATTTTTCTTCTAACGCGCGGAAAAATTTAGGGTTTTTGTATACGGTACCATCTGAAAGCGTAGCGAAGTCCCTTAATCCCACGTCAACACCGACAGAAGAACCTGTTTTGTCTAATGGTTGCACTTCCGTTTCTGTAAGAATTGATACAAAGTATTTACCACTCGGATTACGTCTTATTGTTGCGTTTATAATGCGTCCGTGCACTTCTCGACTTTTGGCGTAGCGTACCAGTCCAAGTTTAGGCAGTTTAATATGTTTGTCTAATACAGCAATATTTCCATTTACAAATTTCGTTGTGTATGATTGAACAGGATTTTTTTTCGATTTGAAACGTGGTTCATCATTTTGCTTTTTGTAATATCGTGTGTACGCATCATGTACTATTTCAACGGACTTTTGGAGGGCTATGCTATCGACTTCTTTCAAAAATGGATAGTGTTTCTTCAACTCACGAACGGCTTTGGTTGACTTGTTTTTATTAAAAAATTCACCTTTCCAATTATTTTGAGGGAGTTGACCGTTCTGAACCATTTCGTTCACGATATACCAATAGGCATCTTTCTCTTTTTGTTTCCCGACAAAATAATTGAAAACAAACCGGCTACAGCCAATGGTTTTATTAATAAGCGTAGTTTGGTATTTATTGGGATAGATACGGAATTTGAAGGCTTTCTTCACCATCATTTCTACTTCTCACCTCCTTTTTGATTTTGTATGTATTGCCGAATTTGTTCTCCCGTATTCTCGCTAACTGTTGCAACAAAATAAGATGGATTCCACAGATGGCCACCCCACAATTTCTTTTTTAAAACTGGGTATTCCTTGAATAGTAATCTTGCAGAAACACCTTTTAAGGCTTTAATCATCGTCGGGATGGAGTGTTGTGGAGTGCAATCGATTAACAGATGAATATGGTCACAATCTGTTTCCATTTCCGAAATGGTAAAACCGTTATCTGTTGCAATTTGGTGTAACAATTCCCTTAGTCTTACATCTATATCACCCGTTAATACTTTATGGCGATACTTAACGCACCATACAACATGGTATTGGATGGAGTACACGTACCCTCTACCACGCTTAACTTCTCCCGTATGTACCACCTCGTCTATATGATAACATATGTCATAAGATTTTTCGGGGAATAATTCGATTATGTTAGTACTTTGTTTTAATTATCTATTATACATATGTCGAATAGCTGACCTGGCATAAACCAAGCCCTATCCGAAGCCGATTCATCTCATGACTGAAGTCACAAGTGTTCTCGGCTATTTAATAAAAGCACCTTTTATAAAGAAATGCAATTGTGTTTAAGAGGAAGGAGGGAAGCCTCTTTGGAAATAAAGGTTTTGTGTAAAAACGATAAAAGGCTGTTCTTAAATCTTCCCATTGAGGACACAGTTTTGCTTGCCGAAAACGAGCTACATCAATCATTTTGATTTTCCCTTCAGTCGTTATAATGATATTTCGTAAATGAATATCTGAGGGATTTAATCCCAAACTTTGAGCTACCAATATAGCCGATTCAACTTCTTTTATTTCTTTCGCCGAAACCTGTATTCCTCGTGTAAGGCAGTCAAAAAGCGTGTAACCTTCAATATAATTGATGACAATATAATTCCAACCAAATTCATAAATAGTAGGGAAATAATCAATATTTTGGACAACTTGATATACCATTGCTTCTTCATAAGCAAAATGTCGATGCGTAGGAAAGAATACTTTGATGACCTTATTGGTATTTTTTATTTTAAATACAAAAGCACTTCGCCCAACACCAATTAAGGTTAAGGTATCCTTATGATCTATGAGGACCTTTTTTTTACCTTTATTTTGGATGACTACACTGTCCGCTAAATCTTTATAAAACCCCATCTGCATACTCCTTCCTAGAACATAGTTCGCTGTAAAACTTTAAGTTGAATAATCACGCATGTTGTTAAATTTATTTACAATGTGCAATATAAAATCCATTCTTGGTAAACAATAAAAGACGCCATAACCCGATTTTGGTATGGCGTCTTAAAAATGAATAAAAGACCTTACCAAAAATCGGTAAGGTCTCGCAAACAATGCTAATGCATTGCCGACAAAGCCGAGGATTTTAATCCTGTATTGACGACTTTGTTGTATAGCTACTCCCCTTATGTTTTACGTAGGTAATATTTTTTCTATTATAATGCTTGATCATTATGGAGTCAAATTCATAGCTATGGAGGAGTTTAATGTAAAGAAAAAATCCCCCTTTGCAGTGACCAAGAGGGATCGAATGTTCTAACTCTAAGGCCTTCTACACTGTTCAGTTACAAACTTTTATATTTGGAGGTTTCTAAAGCGAAAAAGATAGATTTTTTAGGTTTAATCGTAAGGGAAAAAGGGAAAGGTAAGTTGAGAGAATAATAGTAAGATTGCTATTAGTGGCGGAAATTAATTACATAGACATCTAGATAATATAGTTGTAAAAAGAAGGTATTTTAGTTATTCTACAATTAACAGGCCAAAAGACTATGGATCCAAAGGCCTTATTATGAAAAAAGGGTGGTAATATTTGCTGTTTTTTACATATTTTTGTATATTAAACTTGAGATCTATTATATAATTTAAAGGGGAAAGGAGATTTTCAATAAGAGGGTCATTTTACCTAGTACATAATTCAGTATTGTCAACGATGGTTTTGGACAGAGGATTCAATTGCCAAAAAGCAATTGAGCTAGATTCATTCCGATCATAACATATGGTTGATAAGGCCACTTATGAAAATATGCAACTCCGGCCACTCAATGCGGTCATTATTAGCAAACTAGTAAAGAGACATCTATTATGCTCGTGGACTAGCAGTAAATATGTCTTTGGACATATCACACGAAAGTAATGATGTTTGAACGACTCGCGAATGGTATTATCAAAAATCATCGTTAAGGAAAGGTAAATGGGAAACTGGATATGCGAGAGTCAGTTTACAGGCAAGACTAGCACGACCAGAAAACCATTTACCCTATCGCCCCTTAAGATGAAAAACGAATAGGCATCCATCAAAGTGGGCTCGATTTAACATACGCCATGCCGCCAGCGCGTGTTTTTGGGAAACTCGCAAATGGCTCAATTTTCCATTACAGCAGAATATTCAGGTTGAATGAAAGGGTAAAAAGGAGCTGAATATGTGACGAGTCAGTTTAACAGGCAAGACGAGCACAAATCCAGTTAAAGCCGTTTCATTTACTCTATCATTTAAGTGTCCGCAGCATTTTTAATGCGGTTTCGACTTATATTTATGCACAGAAGTGCAGTGCCACCATTCAATTTTGGGAAGTTGATTGAAGGCACAAATTTAAATTCTAGGTCTGCAGGATGTAGGTCACAAAGGCGTGGCGGTTGTTGTCGCGAATTTAGCCTTTGGTCCTTATGGAATGTATGGCGTAGTCCGTATATTATGATAAGGTTCTCTGATCTAAAAGTAAAGGGTCCTTATACACTGTCATGAAAGGGGTCGAAGGGTATATAACGAATTAAAAAACTAGTGAAACTGTAGGGAATTGCTCATTTTTAAGGACTTTTGTATATTAAACGATTCGCATCTAGAAAGGAGAGCTCAATGAAAAAGAGAGTCATTTTACCTAGTTTATGTTTTGCTGTCTTGTCTACTGTAGCTTTTGAGCAAACAATTGAGGCTGCTGAGCCGCCAAGTGGGATTGAATCACAACATAATATGAGGTATGTCGCAGTTGATCAGGGTTCTAGTCTAAATATGCGGGCGGAGGCTTCCACGAATGCTTCTATCATTGGTAAACTAGCGAACGGAACATCAGTCACAGTGCTATCAGAGACGAATGGTTGGGCAAAAATTAGTGCCAATGGCAAAACAGGCTATGTCAGCAATCAGTATTTGAATGAGAAAAAAACTGTGACCAAGCCATCTACCCCTAAGACAACACCTGTCAAAACTGAAAGAAAGTATGTTTCGGTGAATGCCGGTTCTGCATTGAACATACGTAGTAGTGCGAGCGCGAGTGCTTCCATTATCGGAAGTCTTTCGAATGGCACCGCGGTAACGGTCCAATCCGAATCCAACGGTTGGGCGCAAGTGAAGGTGAATGGTAAGAGCGGATATGTGAGTAGTCAATATTTAACAGGCAAGGCGAACGCAAATCCATCCAAACCATCAACGTCCGCACCATCAAAGACAGAAACCAAATATGTAAGTGTGAATGCTGGTTCGACATTGAATCTACGCAGTAGTGCCAGCGCAAGTGCTTCGATAATTGGAAGTCTATCCAATGGAACAGCGGTAACAGTCCAATCTGAATCCAACGGTTGGGCGCAAGTGAAGGTGAATGGAAAAACGGGATATGTGAGCAGTCAGTATTTAACAGGCAAGGCGAACGCAAATCCATCTAAACCATCAACGTCCACACCATCAAAGACAGAAACCAAATATGTCTCAGTGAATGCTGGTTCGACATTGAATCTACGCAGTAGTGCCAGTGCAAATGCTTCGATAATCGGAAGTCTTTCGAATGGCACCGCGGTAACGGTCCAATCCGAATCCAACGGTTGGGCGCAAGTCAAAGTGAATGGAAAAACGGGATATGTGAGCAGTCAGTATTTAACAGGCAAGGCGAACGCAAATCCATCTAAACCATCAACGTCCGCGTCATCAAAGACGGAAACCAAATATGTCTCAGTGAATGCTGGTTCGACATTGAATTTACGCAGTAGTGCCAGCGCAAGTGCTTCGATAATCGGAAGTCTTTCGAATGGCACCGCGGTAATAGTCCAATCCGAATCCAACGGTTGGGCGCAAGTGAAAGTGAATGGAAAAACGGGATATGTGAGTAGTCAGTATTTAACAGGCAAGACGAGCACAAATTCATCTAAACCATCAACGTCCACACCATCAAAGACAGAAACCAAATATGTAAGTGTGAATGCTGGTTCGACATTGAATTTACGCAGTAGTGCCAGCGCAAGTGCTTCGATAATCGGAAGTCTTTCGAATGGCACCGCGGTAACGGTTCAATCTGAGTCCAACGGATGGGCACAAGTGAAGGTGAATGGAAAAACAGGATATGTGAGTAGTCAGTATTTAACAGGCAAGACGAGCACAAATCCATCTAAACCATCAACGTCCGCACCATCAAAGACAGAAACCAAATATGTAAGTGTGAATGCCGGTTCGACATTAAATCTACGCAGTGGTGCGAGCGCGAATTCATCGATTTTAGGAAGTCTTAAGAATGGTACGGCCGTAACGGTGGAATCTGAATCCAACGGTTGGGCAAAAGTTAAAGTAAATGGAAAGACCGGCTATGTGAGTAGTCAGTTTTTAACATCCGCTAAAGAAATAGCTGATTCGACTCCACCAACGAAGTATATTAAAGGTGCATCGGTTTCAGGGATAAATATGTATACCAAGCCATCAGCGAAATCTTCCGTTATGGTTAAAATTGCCTCCGGAATACCAGTTGTTGTTTTATCTGAGGAAAATGGTTGGGCAAAAATTAAGGTTTATGGGGAAGAAGGATACATAGAATCTAAGTTTCTTTCTGATACAAATGAGACCGGTAAGGATCATGAAAATGATGCCCAAGAAGATTTGCGATATGTGGAAGTAAACCCAGGTTCAAGTTTAAATATGCGCTCTTCTGCTTCTACTAGCGGCTCAATTGTCAGCAAATTATCAAGAGGAACTGTGGTGAAAGTTCTTTCAGAGAAAAATGGTTGGGCAAAAGTATCGGCAAACGGGAAAGTGGGCTATGTAAGCACACAATATTTAACAAGTGAAATCAAAGTACCAGAAGGACAACAGAAGGAAACAGTCTACAGTCAATATGATTTTACAATCGACGAATTTGTGGACATCCAGATGAAAGCAAATCCACAAACAGATACGAAATACAATACATACATTAGAGAAGATGCTTTATCCGTAAAATCTAATGTGGGAACAGTAAAAGGAAATGGTTGGAATGTAAGAGGTGGAGCTGGAACCGGCTTTTGGACAGTGGGACAAGTTTCCAATGGTACAAAGTTAAATATCCTTTCTTCTGTAAAGGGGACGGACGGGTATACATGGTACCAAGTTGATTTTAAAAAGGCTTGGGTAAATGCGAGTCCTGAGGATGTTAAGTATTATGTTAATCCTAATAACTTTGCCAAAGATCCTATTAAATCCTTACAGTTTGTCAATCTAGCAACTTCCACCAAAGTTCAGGAGAATGAGGTTAATGATCGAATTCTTTCTGGAAAGGGAATATTAAGTGGAAAGGCATCCGCGTTTATCCAAGCGGGGGAATCATTAGGTGTGAATGAAATGTATTTAATCTCTCATGCCTTGCTTGAAACAGGAAATGGCCAATCCACGTTGGCAAATGGTGTTAAAGTGAATGGGAAAACTGTTTATAATATGTATGGAATAGGCGCCTTTGATGGGGATGCCATTGCAAAAGGAGCGCAATTTGCTTATAATGCGGGTTGGTTTACACCTGAGCAAGCCATTATCGGTGGGGCAAAATATATTTCAAATGGTTATATCCATGCCAACCAAAACACATTATACAAAATGAGATGGAATCCAGACGGTGCCAATGATACCGGAAAGGCTACACATCAATATGCAACAGATATTGGTTGGGCAAATAAGCAAATTTACCAACTTCATAACTTATATAGTTTAGTAAACTCATATAATTTGGTTTTTGATGTACCTGTTTTTAAAAAATAATTAGATTTTGATGTATCAAGCTAACAAAATCTCCTTGTGATTTTGTTAGCTTGATTTTTGTTGCCACTTTAACCGAGGAATGAAGAGATATTTACGGAAAGTAAAATCGGGTTTTCGTCACGAGAATCGCAATTGTAAAAAAATAGGGGCAAGGAGCTGCCCAAAATTGTTAATAACTTATGACGGATCTACAAGGTATTGTGAACATTGCAATAAAAGAAGTAACTGCCCCTTGCTTACCATAGTAAGGGGCAGTTACTCAATGGGGTAAGAATTTTATAAATAAACAATCATTCCATCATAGGCAACTTGGATTCCGTGTGGTTGGAAGGCTTTGACGAAATCCTCGTGTAACAGGCCTGAATTATGGGAGAAATGGGTGACGATGATTTGCCCGTTTTCCTCAAGCATGTTTTCATGTTGAAAAACATCTTGGACTTCTAGGATGGTTTCAATGCACATATGGTTGCGACTTCGTTTGTCTGAGTTGAAACCACCCGTGCAGTCCAGAATGGCTAAATCAATTTTTTTCCCTTTTAACCATTCCCAAGTGTCTTCAGGGAACCAGCCCGTATCATTCCCATATAGAATGTTCTTTCCATTTCTTTCGATATAATAGAGTAGACATGTTTCCATTTGGTCATGATCTGCGAGTAAGGGTGTGATCTTTGCGGTTTGCGTGACCACTTCCTTAAAGGGAAGCACCCGATGATAGGCAAATCTTTTATGTTCTTGGGAAGCTGGTAAGGCCTGATGAAGTCCCTGCATAGCGAGATCATTCCCAAAAATTTGCAAAGGTTGTTCAATCCCATGAGCGAATCCCTCAATACGATTGTATAAATCATAAGGATTAAAATGATCGTAATGTGTATGCGTTATCAATAAATCTTTAACTGAAGCCATATCCATTTGATACCGAATGGCATGGTGAAAAAAATCTGGTGGAAAATCTACTTTCAATACGTCATCAAACAGGACAGATGTGCGGGAACGAATATTACGTCCACCTAAAGTTCTTGCTTTTTGACAAGCCTTACATAAACAAAACGGATTCGGAAAACCTTCTGCTGCTGCCGTGCCTAGGAAATGTACTTTCATTATCCTTCACTCCTCTTTTAAATTACTAGATAGGGACCCGTAAGAATTTTAGGACTATTTAGTTTCCTAGTATTTTAATAGATTACTAAAAGGTTTTCAATGAATTTGTTAAAGCCCGATGTTGGAACTCGTTATCCACATAAACGGTATAAAAATGGTTCGGATCCCTACAGAAAGTTCCGCTATCTACTTTGATTGAGGCATGTTAACATTCAATAAATCCTTGATTTTGATCGGACGATTTTCTTTAACGGAGCGCCAAACGGCTTCTCCAGTTGCGACAGCATTCGCCCCATCTTTTGATCCCGAGAGTATGGGGTATGGGCGGTTAGGGTCAACACCTAAAAACAGATCTTCTAAAAGAACGGGGTCCCCGCCACCGTGTCCGCCTTCTTTATGGACAACATGAATGGTTTCCTTTGAACCGAATAATGGAAAATAGTCAATGGTCTGCTGTGGTGTTGGAAATGGCACGCGATTGGGTGCATGATATTCGGTTGTTTCAATCCTTCCCTTTGTTCCGTTGATCGCGAGACGATAGCCTTCATATGGAACTGAAAAGTTTACTGAATAACTTAATAATGCCCCTTTATCATATCGCACTGTTGCAGTATATGTATCCTCAATGGAAATTTCAGAATCGAATATACATTGGTCTGGGCGATAATTCGTATAGTTTCCTTTTGTACCTTTTACTTCCACAGTTCCGAGATGATCATCTTTTATTTTTTCGCTTCTCGTTCTTGTGTTCCATCTTGTGTAATAATCACAATTTTGTCTAACGGCACAGGTGCTGCAATGTCTACCATCTTCTCTTTTGGGATTTAATGGTCCTTCATCACCATAATAATAGAGTCCTCCAAAAGCAAAGATCTCAACAGGCGTTTGCTCTGTCCACCAATTGATAAGATCAAAGTGGTGAGAGCTTTTATGAATGGAAAGGCCGCCTGAAAACTCCCGCATGCGATTCCAACGTTGGAAATAGCTTGATCCGTGATAGGTATCAATATACCAATTTAGGTCAATAGAGGTAATCCTCCCAACTTTCCCCTCTAAAATCAGCTCTTTTATTCTCGTATGAATGGGACTGTAACGATAATTAAAGGTAACAGTCACATTTCCTTTACTAGTCGCTTCAGCATCCATAATTCTTTTACAATCCTCCGCCGTTGTGGCCATTGGCTTCTCGACAATCACATCTAAATCTTTTTGGAGGGCTTGAAGGATATAATCGACATGTGTATCATCTCTACTTGCTACAATGACGATATCCGGGTTGGTTTCTTTTACCATCTGATTAAATTGCTTCGGGAGATATTGTGGGACATTTTCCATTTCTGTATGAGCTTGCCTACATACCTCAAATCTTCTTGGATCTGCATCTAATAAGGCGACCACCTCGTTCTCTGAAGAAAAATGCTGGACAATCGGACGAATAAACATTCCGATTGCGCGATTACTTACTCCACAAATGGCATACTTTTTCATCGAATACACACTCCTTGGTAAAATTCTGGCTGTAATGACTTCATTGAATGTTCAACTATCATTTTGCTGTTATCATTCCATTATTCTCGACTCTAATCCAACGAACATCAACGAAGCCGGTATCTTTTTGCACTTCTTTCGTCGTACAGAATAAACCTATTTTTGCTCCAACCCAATGCCCCTTTTTCGCTTGAAAAGCATCACCGATTTTAAGAAAATCCTTTCCATCTACACTATAGTAGAATTGGCAAACGGCTTCTTCCTGAACTTGAACACGTAAATATACAGTGGATGAATCAAGCAGATGTTGCTCTTTTTCTTCTTCTATTGGCATTGGATTCTCTCTCGTGCCAGCCACATGAACAAGTCCATCCGAATTTAGTGCAATATATTCATATTCCTTTCCCAAAATAACCAAACCTGCTTGGTCGGTAGGCGAGGATGAATGAAAGCTAAATTTCGTTGTAACGGTAAAAACTGGTGCCGGGAACTTTTGGCATAGAACATGTGGACATTCGGCTAAGGTTTGATGTGAGTTCTTCGGATATGGTTGGGCAAATAACCGTAATCCTGTTTCTTCATTTAACTTATACCACTCCGGCTTGTGATTTGCCTCCCACTGCCATTGTAGTCCAAGTATTTCTTCTTTAAATTCGTCAGATGTAGCAGGTGCTTTTATCGGATATTCCTTGCCAACATTAGGTTTTTTCCACTTTAGGACGGGTTCACCGATGTTTTCTTCGTTCTGCTGATGTCCCATGATGGGCCAATCATTCTCCCAACGTACCGGTTGCATATGAACGATCCGACCGTAAGCATCGCGATCTTGAAAATGAATAAACCAAGATTCTCCAGATTCTAATTCTACTAACCCACCTTGATGGGGACCGTTAATCGGTGATTTACCTTGATGTAAGACAATTTTATCTTCGTACGAACCATATACTTGTTTCGAGCGTAAAACCGTTTGCCACCCAGGTTTTACTCCGCCAGCAGGCGCAAAAATATAGTAGTAGCCATTTCGTTTATACATTTTGGGCCCCTCGATGGTGGGGTGGTTGGCATTACCATCAAACACCAATTCTGGATCACTTAAAAGGGCGGTTCCATCGGGTTTCATCCGACACATCTTTAATTTATTCTTAATGCCACAACGACTTTTAGCAAAAGCGAAAACAAGATAGGCTTGCCCATCGTCATCCCAAAACGGACATGGATCGATCCAGCCCTTGGCTTCTTTCACTAGATGAAGAGGAGCCCATGGACCTGCAGGGTTTTCTGCTGTGCTCATGAAAATGCCGTGATCCGGGATTCCGAAGAAAACCCAATATTGCCCTTGGTGGTAACGAATGCTTGGGGCCCAAGCTCCCGCTCCATGCCGGACTGTATCGTAATAATCATAGGGCAAGCGATCGAACACATGGCTAATGATTTCCCAATTCACCAAGTCTTTCGAATGGAGCACAGGAATGCCCGGTGTACTCGCAAAACTTGAAGAAATTAAATAAAAATCATCTCCAACCCGGATCACATCCGGGTCGGAATAATCAGCGAATAAAATGGGATTTTGATAGTATCCATTGCCCAAATCTGCTATCCAACTTTGCTTTTCTTTCACTGTATTCAGTTTCATTTCTATAAATCTCCATTCTATTAAAGTAATTTTTATTTTTTTCCTGCCAAATCTGCGACCATACTTTGCGCTTCATCATCCATGATTCTTAAGACGGTGTTGACATCTTTTCCTTCTAACAATCCTTGATAAGCACTGATTAATAATGGTTTACGAACAGGTCCTTCATACGAAGATTGATTAGGAATGGGAGCACCTGGCAGAGCTAGCTGGGCGCGCCAATTTTTTTCTTCTAAGCTCTCTAGGTATTCTGATTTCTGTCCAAACTCTTTTCGTACCTCTTCATTCACCAAAGGGGTCACTCCATATTCTGTACTCGTCCACCATTTTTGGTAATCATCTGATAACAAGTATTGAATGACTTCAAAGGCAGCATCAGGATTTTCACTTTGACTTGTGACAAAGATATTATGGTAAAGACCATTTGGAATTTCTTCTGGATATTCTCCACCCCAAATTGGATATGTGACCCAGTCAAAATTCAAACCAGCGTCTTGTTCCCGTTGTAAATGTCCCTTTGTAAAAGCACGTCCCGGTACGAGGGCATAATCAAAAATTAAATCAGCGTTCCCAGTTCCGTTGTACATAAAATCAGCCAATTCCTCAACTGAGTCCATCTCCGGTAGATTATCAGGAATATTAAAAATTTCTTGTTGGCGTTCGAGAAATAGACGTAATTCTTTATTGTCTAATATATTCGGTTCATTTGTTTCGGGATCTATCAGAGAAGCACCTACTTGATTTAGTTGTTCTTTATCAGGCCAAAGCCCATGATATGTTTCTCCATTAATTTCACCCGTCAATTGTCTGCCTAGCTCAATGGCCTCATCCCATGTCATATTGTCTTCTGGGTAAGGAACACCGAAGGCATCAAAAATATCCTTATTATAAGCCATCATAAAATCAGGCCGAAAAAGTGGAAGGGCAAGTAATTCTCCTTCAGGTGAGGCATTTCTTAAAGATTCAACTATGCTTGGATCAAGTCGGTTGAAATCAATGCCATGTTTCTCAATGAGAGGTGTTTGATCACGTGCTAAATCAACCTTACGATACATTTCAAAATCACTTCCCATCACAAGGTCTGGGACTAATCCTTTCGCAAAATTCTCTTCGATTTCTTCTTGGTTACTTGCCTGAATGTAAGTTAATGTAATGTGGGGAAGGGCTTTTTCTATATGCGCACGGAAAAAGTTCTCAAATTCCTTATCCCCCCAGTGAATCATGAGCGCAACAGTTGCTTCTTTTTGCTCATCTGTTTCATTATCAACTTCTTTTGTACCATCACTTGTAGAAGCATCTGTCCCCTGTCCATTCGTTTTACCACCACATCCAGCGACCAATAGCATGATCCCGATTAATAAGAACAGACCCCGTAATTTCTGCCTCATCGGCACGCCACCCCTTTTTTCTATTATTTTTTGAAACGAATAAAAATAGATAACGCTTTCATTATATTGCATAATAGTGCTATACTCTATCTATATATTTGCTCTTTTTCTCTAATTCTTTGCTTTTTTTGTCATTAGCCTTTGTAGGGGGATGATTAAATGCCAGATATCTTTGGCCCAAAGTATTATTTGGAAAACGAATCTTTTTCCATCCAATTGATGCGGCGAAAAGGATATTCCTCAATGTCCACACCTCATGCCCATGCCTTTTATGAATTGTATTATTTACGTAAGGGGGAGCGTGTTTATTTTATTAATGGGAAAGTATACACAGTGAAGAGCGGTGATATTATTGTGATCAATCCACATGATGTGCACCGAACGACAAGCTCAACCATCCCCGAATTTGAACGAATTTTAATTAATTTTACCCATGATTTTATTCAACCAGGCATCTTGTCATCGGACTTACCCCTACTGCCTTTCCAACACGGTTCCCAACTGATTCGTTTTCCTTTGGAAGAGCAGCCAAATACGGAGCAACTTATTTTTGAAATGCTAAGAGAGTGCAAGAAGAAACAGACTGGTTACACCCTTTATGTCAAAGCCTTATTATCTAAATTATTAATCCAAATATATCGGCAATCTTTTCATGCACCACCGGAATATGATCATCCTATGCATGAGAAAGTTTCAGAAATTGCTACATATTTACACCAACATTATCTTGAGGAATTAACGTTGAAAAATATTGCCGAACAATTTTATATCAGTCCCTCTTATTTAAGTCGGACATTCAAAAAGGTAACTGGTTTTTACTTTAGTGAATATGTTCAAGCGGTTCGCATGCGAGAGGCGAGACGACAATTGATTGAATCAGATGAAAAGGTATTGACGATTGCCGAAAATGTCGGTTTTCATTCGATCGCTCATTTTAATAAAGTTTTTAAAAAAATGACAGGTGTGTCCCCCATGCAGTTCCGCAAACAAAATAAACATCTATCCTATGAGGAGCAAAAGTTATTTGTAGAATAACAAAGGCGCAAGCGCCCGTTTAGCGACGTACAAACTTGAAGGATTGAAGGGATGAACAGCTAAATTCGCGCCGTCCTGGCGCAACGCCGTTCTGACCAACATCCTGTTGGCCTGAGATAAAGGAAACACAGTGAGCCACGAAAAGCGGAAGGCGGTTGTTCAGGGGCGACAAGCAAATGTTCTGGAATCCTGGAAGGGCGTTCTTTCCCTTCAAGGATTCCAGGTTATTTGACCTCGAGCCCCTACCGCCTGCAGCTAGACATTGAAAGGCGAGCTGATGTTGACTTATCGTAGGAAGGCACCGAAAGTTTGCTAGTCGCTGGGCGCTGGAGCTGGATGTCAAACCGCAACATAAGCGGGTTATCCATATACCAAAATTTTATAATTTTCTTAACCATAAAAAATAAGGAAGGAAATATTATGTACTTTAAATCAAATGTAAAAATAAGGAGAATACGATGAAAAGTATTATTTGTGAAGAACCGAACCAATTGAAGCCAAAGGAAATATCTTATCCGACAAGAGTTGAAGGAGAAGCGCTTATTCAGATTAAAAGAATAGGAATTTGTGGGACAGACATGCATGCCTATAAGGGGAATCAACCTTTTTTTACCTATCCACGGATTCTAGGGCATGAGTTAAGCGGCCTAATCATAGAGATAGATGAGAATGAGGCAGGTTTAATGGTAGGGGATCAAGTCGCGATTATTCCCTATCTTCATTGCGGGGCATGTCTGGCTTGTCGCAAGGGAAAAACAAATTGTTGTACGGAATTAAGCGTTATAGGGGTGCATCAAGACGGTGGCATGTGTGAAGTCCTGTCTGTTCCGATCACAAATTTAATGAAGACGAATGGGATTAGCTTGGATCAAGCGGCCATTTTGGAACCACTATCCATTGGGGCCCATGCAGTAAGAAGAGCCAATATTCAAAAAGGAGAAACAGTCCTTGTTATTGGGGCGGGTCCCATTGGGCTTGGAGTGATGGCCTTCGCCAAACATCAAGGGGCAAGCGTCATCGCAATGGATATCAACGAGGAAAGATTGCAGTTTTGTCAAGAATGGGCCAAAATGGATGCAACTGTTCAGGCTGGAGAAGGTAGTTTTCAAACGTTGGCAAAAAAGACAAATGGCGATCTGCCGACGATTGTTTTTGATGCTACGGGGAATGTTCATTCAATGGAAGGGGCCTTTCAGTATGTAGCACATGGTGGGACATTAATTTACGTTGGATTGGTGCAGAATGAAATTCGTTTTTTTGATCCAGATTTTCACAAGAAAGAACTGTCACTATTAAGCAGTCGAAATGCCACACGTGATGATTTTATGTATGTCTTGGAACGACTCCAGGCCGGTGGTGTGAATAGTGATGCTTATATTACTCATCATTGCCCGTTTGCTGAAATGATTGTTCATTTTGATCGTTGGTTATTACCGGAATCAAAGGTGATCAAAGCGATGGTCAAGTTAGGGTAAACAACCTTATGAAGAAATAGGAAAACCAACATTCACAATTAATTCTATGACTATCAAAGTTAAAAGGAGAGAAATGGAGATGTTTTATCAAGCAGAATTGGTATTAGATTTGCAAGCTAGTTTAGGGGAAGGACCACAATGGGATTCAAGAAATGAGACTTTATATTGGGTCGATATTTTAGGAAAGAAACTTCATGCCTTTGACCCCAAAACAGGGGAAAATCGCACCTATCAATTTGATCAGTATATTGGTGCAGTTGTACTTGGGAAACCGGGTAGATTCCTATTGGCAATGAAAAATGGAATCTATCAATACGATAGCCAATTAAATGAGCTAACTTTTATTACAAACCCCGAAGCTGACTTACCGAATAACCGCTTTAACGATGGGAAGTGTGACCCAGCAGGGCGTTTTTGGGCTGGAACGATGGATTTGAATGGAAAAATGGGACAGGGAAGTTTATACCGTTTAGATGCGAATAACAAGATGACTAGAATGTTGTCCAATGTCAGTATATCCAATGGTTTAGCTTGGAGCCCGGATCGAAAATATATGTATTTTATCGATACACCAACCAAGCAAATTGTTGCGTTTGATTATGATGATCCGTCCGGGGATATTTCTAATAAAAGGCTAGCCGTTCAAATTCCGGATGATATGGGCAATCCGGATGGAATGACGATTGACAGCGATGGGATGATTTGGGTCGCACATTGGGGCGGAGCACGAGTGACACGTTGGAATCCGCAGACAGGGGAGCTGCTAGGCCAAGTGAAAGTTCCAGCAAAAAATGTGACCTCCTGTACTTTTGGTGGCAAGAATCTCGATGAATTATATATTACAACAGCCCAAAATGGTTTAAGTGAAGCAGAATTAGCGGAATATCCAGGATCAGGGGGACTGTTCAAAGTGAAGACGAATGTGAAAGGGATGGTCAGTCACAGGTTTGAATGATCAAAACCTGGTAAGAGAAGTCGAATCTTTTCTCTAAAATTTTTCGTCTAAACTACAAAGGAATGAGCAGGTGGTATAGAGTGAAACGTTTGAACAAGCAAGTTGCGATTATAACCGGTGCAGGACGGGGCATTGGTAAGGGAATTGCGGAGTGCTTTATGAAAGAAGGTGCTGCAGTTGTCATCGCAACCAACGAATCTGAAGAAGGATTGAAAACCGAAGAAGAACTCCGAAAATTGAATGGAGAGGCTACTTTTATTCAAACAGATGTATCATCGGAAATAAGTATTCAGGGAATGGTTCAGAAGACGGTTGAACAATATGGAGAGATTCATACGCTTGTCAATAATGCAGGCATTACTGTTTTTAAACCTCTGGAAGAGGCAACAGTGGAAGATTGGGAAACGTTAATGAATATTGATTTGCGGGGTCCTTTTCTATGCAGTAAATATGTCCTCCCTTTTATGAAAAAACAAAAAGGTGGCTCCATCATCAATATTTCTTCTAATCACGCTATTGCTACTCTCCCAAATTCAGAAATCTATGCGGCGGCGAAGGGTGGAGTGAATGCGATGACAAGGAGTATGGCTCTTAGTCTAGGACCATATGGAATTAGAGTAAATGCCATTTGTCCAGGATTTACCGATACTCCTCATTATCAGGATTGGCTATCAGAAAAAGAAGATGGAGCGCTTGTACATAAAGAGGTATTAAAATTGCATGCCTCTTCAAGAATCTGTAAACCCGAAGATATTGGCAATCTAGCAGTCTATCTTGCATCTGAATCCGCCAGTATGATGACAGGGGAAATCATTGTGATGGATGGAGGGGTCTCATCAAGACTGTATCATTCAGATTATTGTTAGAATCATTTTATGGAGGGAAATTTCTACTATATGAAGAAATGATTATCATTAAGGGTTGAATTTGAGGGAGGAATAAGTATTGTTCATTCAAAATCCAAGCCAGCAACAATCTATTTTACAATTAAATGAGGACTGGAAATTTGCCTTAGATCCTGAAAATCAGTTAAAACCATATGAACAAGCAGCGAGCATTCCCCAAGATTGCATTCAGACGACTCGTTCGTGGGAGGAACAGGGATTTGGGACGGAATCGACCCATTATCCAATTGGTAGTTGGAAGAAAAAGCGCGAATATGAGGGAGTTGGCTGGTATGTAAAAGATGTAGAAATCCCCGAAAACTTTGCAGACAAAAAAATCTCTCTAACGATTAAAGGTGTCCGTTGGTTGACAGAATGCTGGGTTGATGGGGCGTATGTCGGTCGAAATGAAAGTTTAGTCAATGTCCATCGCTATGATTTGACATCTTTTGTTCAAGTAGGGAAAACGTGTCGTATCGTTATTCGCGTTGATACGACAATGAAATATGACCTAGAGGAAAGTCATATCCATTCTTACCATACAGCAACAAATTGGGGAGGAATTACGGGTGGCATTGATTTGGAAGCGCATAAGAATGGTTCTGTTGAGGAAGTATTGATTCATACAAATAGTATTGAAAAAAGTATTCGTGTAAAAGTAAAAATGGATTGTCACGAATGGAATGACTCACAAAACGGAACTCTTGCAGCACGTGTGCTACAACAGAATGGAGACGTTGTGGCGACGCAGAATTCAGCACTCATACAAAACACAGTCATCGACCTGCAACTCGGAGAAGACGCTATATTATGGTCTCCGAAAAATCCCTATCTATATATCTTAGAATTGGAAATTCAAGCCAATGGTGAACAGCATGATTTGAAAAGGCGCACATTCGGACTAAGGACGATCGAAAGTAGGGAAAACCAGATTCTATTAAACGGACAACCGATCTTTTTAACAGGGTATGTTGATTGTTGTGTGTTCCCACAGACAGGCTATCCAGTATGGGATCTAGAGTATTACAAAAAGCAGTTTAGAACGATTAAAAGCTATGGCTTTAATCATGTTCGTTTACACGGATGGAATCCCCCAGAACCCTTTTGGGATGCGGCCGATCAAGTCGGCTTACTTGTGCAAACAGAATTACCGCATTGGAGTAGCCATTATCGGAATCGAAACAGGAATGCAGATGAACAAGTACATGAATTTTTAAAAAAAGAACTGATAGAAATGATTCGAAATTTACAGCATCATCCATCTTTTGTCATGTTGTCGATGGGAAATGAATTGATTAGTGAAGAAGGACATCCTCAATTGAATGAATTGGTGAAACTCGGGAAGGAATTAGATCCGTCACGTCTGTACACAGATAATACTGGGTTTGGTGAGCTCCCTGCCCATGATAGGGGAGGAGACTTTTATATTCCAACATTAAATTGGCACCCACCTTATCATATTGATAACTCAGCTAGTCCAGATACAACACTAGATTTTCGTGAAGTGACAAGGATGGAAAAGAAACCTTTAATCGCTCATGAACATGGTCAATTTACGATGTATGTCCGTCCAGAGGAAAAGGAGAAATATAAAGGAGAAATATAAAGGAATTTTAAAGCCTAGTTGGCTCGAAACGATAAATGATACCCTTTCAACGAAGAAACTTGATAGCAGGGTGGAAGAGTTTATTGAAGCAACCGGTGTCCATTTGATCCGCACATTAAAAGAGGCGATGGAGAAGGCAAGGAGGACTCCAGGATTATCAGGGATTCAATTATTAGATGTTCGCGATTTCCCTGGTCAAGGCCATGCCACGGTTGGGATCTTAGATGTTTTTGGTGATTCAAAAGGCATTATTGACGAGAGGGCGTTTCGTCAGTTTAATGAACAAACAGTACTATTAATGCGAACTAAGAGACGAACGTATTTTAATGATGAGCATTTTTGTGCGAACTTGGAGGTTTCTCACTTTGGTCAGGCTGCCCAATTGGCAGAGCTTCATTGGGTCATAGAATCGGAGAATCAAATCATAGAAGAAGGAGACCGAATGATTGATCTAATCCCAGGAGATGGATTGATGGATCTTACAAAGATTCAAGTCCATCTCCCAGCTGGAAAGGCTAGGAAACTTACCTTAAAGTCCTCTTTAAAAATAAATGGTGAAATGGTGACGAATGAATGGGATATATGGGCTTTTCCCCGATATAAGTTACCTGAGAATCCGGAGAGGATTTGGACCAATATCCATTCACTTGGTTCCATCCTTTACGGAGCAAGAAGAGAAGGGACGATCGGTTTAAAACACTATAGTTTTCAAAAAGAAGAGAATGTAGATGTGGCGATCACGAACCAATTATCGAGAGATGTTTTCCAATATCTAGTCGATGGTGGGTCAGTTTGGTTGATGGCCCAGGAAGGGTATCAACATGATGAGGTTCATACAAAATATTTACCAATCTTCTGGAATTATCTATGGTTTCCTCAACAAAGGGGAACGACGATGGGAATACTAAACCACAAGCACCCAGGTTTAAAGGATTTTCCAAATGACCGATTCTCGGATTGGCTATGGTTTCATTTAGTCGATAATTCCGTGGCATTGGGTATGGACCTAATTCCACAGGTGGAGCCAATCGTAGAGGTGATTGATAATTTCAATCGAGCAAAACGTCTAGCCTATGCTTATGAAGTGCAGGTTGGGAGAGGAAAATTGTTTGTTTCTTCTTTCAATTTCATGGATAGACAAACAATGAAACTTCCGGAAGTACAAGGATTGTTTTTCCAATTACTGGAATATCTAAAAGGTGCCGATTTTCAACCGAAGGCATCTTTAACGGTAGGAGAGTTATTAGGTATATTCAAAGTGAGTGCCTATGTTGATCGGTAGAAAGAATTCAAGACAAAATATCAATGGGGGGGCTGAAAGAGATGGATGTGCGTTCTATTTTGTTTGAAGAAAAATTGATAGCGATTATTCGCAATATCGATCCTAATCATGTTTTAGAAGTTTGCCAGGCTCTATATGAAGGGGGAATTCAAGTGATGGAGATCACGATGAATTCTCCAAAAGCTTTATCTTTAATAGAAGAGGTGAATGACAAATTAGGAGATAAAGTTGTGGTTGGAGCTGGAACGGTTTTAGATCCGGAAACAGCGAGGGCAGCGATTTTGGCTGGAGCACAATTTCTCATCTCCCCAACTGTTCATCTTGAAACCATAAAGATGACAAAGAGATATGGGGCCATCAGTATACCAGGTGCGTTTACACCAACGGAAATTCTTACAGCTTATGAGCATGGAGCAGATATGATCAAAGTATTTCCGGCTTTATTGGGACCGGAATATATTAAGAGTATTTTAGGTCCGTTAGCACAAATCCCATTACTAGCAACAGGTGGAGTAGATCTTACAAATATAAAGGATTATTTGACCGCAGGAGCAGTTGGCTGTGGAATTGGGGGATCACTAGTAAATTCGAAAGAGCCCGTTACGCCCGCTTACCTTTCCCAACTTACGGAAAAGGCGAGAAAATATGTTCAAGCTGTTGAAGATTTTAAAAAAACAAACTAAGTAGGAGGGGAAAAAGGGATGAAAATCGTGGGGATGGAATGCTTTCTTGTGCCACCTCGCTGGCTCTTTTTAAAGATAGAGACGGATGAAGGAATTGTTGGTTGGGGTGAGCCTGTTATTGAAGGACGGGCCAAGACCGTTCAGGCTGCGGTAGAGGAGCTAAGTGAATATCTAATTGGAAAAGATCCGATGCGGATTGAAGATCATTGGCAAACCCTTTATCGTTCAGGTTTCTACCGCGGTGGCCCCATATTAATGAGCGCGATTGCGGGAATTGATCAAGCGCTATGGGATATAAAGGGAAAATATTATAATGCCCCGATCTATGACTTATTAGGTGGAGCTTGCCGGGACTCTGTCCGTGTCTACTCCTGGATTGGTGGAGATCGTCCAAAGGATGTTGCAAAAGAAGCGAAGGAAAAAGCAGCTGCGGGATTTAAAGCAATCAAAATGAATGCAACAGAAGAGATCCAATATATTGATTCCTATCAGAAAGTGGATGCTGTGCTTGAACGGGTCGCTGCTGTACGCGAGGCGATGGGAGTAGACTTTGGAATTGGCATCGATTTTCACGGACGGGTTCATAAAGCAATGGCGAAAGTTTTAGCGAAAGAACTAGAGCCCCTTCGTCCCATGTTTATTGAGGAGCCTGTCTTACCTGAGAATAATGAGGCACTTCGTGAATTGGCCCATGCGACAACGATCCCTATTGCGACAGGAGAGAGAATGTTTTCGCGGTGGGATTTTAAAAAATTACTTTCAGACGGTTATGTTGATATCATTCAACCTGATTTATCCCATGCAGGTGGAATAACGGAATGTAAGAAAATATTTGCAATGGCAGAAGCTTATGATGTCGCTGTCGCTCCACATTGTCCGTTAGGGCCCATTGCGCTTGCAGCCTGTCTCCAAGTAGACACAACTGCACACAATGTATTTATCCAAGAACAAAGCCTGGGAATTCATTATAATGAAGGAAGTGATTTATTGGATTATTTGCAAGATCCATCCGTATTTCACTATCAAGACGGCTTTGTTCAAAATTTAACGGCTCCTGGACTAGGCATCCAGATTGATGAGGATTTCGTTAAAAAGCAAGCAGATCAGGGGCATAATTGGAAAAATCCCGTATGGAGACATCAAGACGGAACGATCGCAGAGTGGTGAGAAATGGCGGCGAAGCGATTTAGAACCACATATCATAATAAAATTTTCAAAAAATATCGTATCCATTGTAACTCATTCAATTAGTAAGGATACCGTTAAATAAATGAGGCAATCGCCAAGTATCAAGACTGGCGATTGCCTTGTTTAAAGGATTAAACCTTGAAATTATTCAAGATGTCCTGCAATTCTTCTGATAATCTCCTTAATTCATCTGAAGTGGTGACCAATGAATCACTGACTTTTAATTGTTCCTCCGTTGATGCGGATACTTCCTCACTTATCGCTGATGATTCTTCAGCCGTTGCGCTAACTTGCTGAACTGTGGACGATAGAATATCTTGTGACTCTTGTAATTGTCGGATTGAATTGGACACATGTTCAATTTTGCTCATAAATTCATTCATATGTGTCCCCACTTTATTTAAGATCACATCTGTTTCCTGTGCTTTTACAACTTGTTCTTTAAAAACAGGGTTCGCTTCCTCTAATACCTGTAATGTACCATTCACTTCATTGATAATGGCAAGGGTGATACTTCCAACTGTGTCAATGGATTCTTTCGATTGTGCCGATAATTTTCTAATTTCATCGGCCACAACGGCAAATCCTTTGCCAGCTTCACCTGCTCGTGCCGCTTCAATCGCTGCATTTAGTGAGAGCAAATTGGTTTGTTGGGCGATATTCGTTAAAATCTCCATCACTTCACTAATCTGATTCGTACTTTCTTTTAAAGTGTCTGTTTTACGAATTAGCGCAGTCGTCATTTGCTCACCGTGTTTGGTCTGGGTCACGAGCTCATTCATTTTGCTAATCCCTTCATTACTACCTGCTAAAACCTCTTTTGCATAGTTTTCCATCTCTGTATTGTTACTGTATACATTTTCTACTTCCACATTAATTTTCATGGCTAAACCACTACCATTTTCGGCTTCGTGCGTTAAGTTCGCTGCCCCACTAGAAATTTCTTCGGAGGCCACGGCTACTTCTTTTGCTGATTCCGATTGAATTTTCGATATTTCACTTAATTCGATGGCTGCCTGTAAAACTTTATTAGCTGAGTCTCTTGTTTTCCACATCATTTCTGAAATGTTTTCAAGCATTTTGTTAAAGCTTTTGGCTACAAGTCCGATCTCATCTTCACGATTCATAAGATCAGAACGTACAGTTAAATCTCCATCTTGTGCAACAGCCATTAAGCCCGTTATTTTGCCTAAAGGAACGCCAACCATATTGACAATCCGTCTTCCGATAATTAAAGAGACGATAATGGACACAAGAATGGTGATGAGTGTGACAAAAAAGATGATTCTTGTATCCTTAGTTAATTCAGAAGAAGATAAAGCCCCTGCTAAGTACCATTCCGTGCTTTCGGGTTTAACTTGAAAAATAAGTTGTTTCCCTGATTCAAATACATTCGCATTTGACTCTGTTGAAATAGGATAGGCGTTTTCTTTATTAATTTCTTCATCATCAAATGAAAAGACAATGTGATTGTTTTCGTCTACGATTTTAGCTAAGCCGTTTTCTCCAAAACGAACATCTTCTAATGATTCTTTTAATAAATCATTATCTAATTCAAGAATAATTAGGTAGGGGTTATTACCGATCGCAAGCTTCTGACCAAAACTAACCGTTGAGTAGGAACTGTCACCAGTAATCCCTAATTGATTCCCCCCGATCCAAATCGGACCATTACCAGAATCAAGTGCCTTTTTATACCAATCTGATTCCATTATTTTCGTACTATCTGAAATACTTGCAGATGAAATAACTTCAGATTTTTCCAAATCAAATACATGTATATTCAGATAATTATCCACCAAGGCGGCACTTGTTAATTCATCTTCTACCTCTTTTTTTAATTGAAAATATTGATAGTCGTTCGTCTCTCCCTCCATCTCATGTAAAGAGGACAGATTATTTGTAAAGCTCTTTTTCATGATCAGCTCAGTGATGCGGTTTTTATAATTACTAAAGATAAAATCCAATTTATCTCCCGCTTGAATAATCGTTTGTTCTGATGCATCTTTTACTTTCGATTTGATGATCTGATTGGAAATGATATAAGAGGAGATGCCCACAACAGAAACGAATATTAAAACAGTCACAATAAAATTGTATAAAATTTTTGTGCTAATGGATTTTTTTGTCTGGATTGATCCTAATTTTTGTTTCTTCTTATGTAATTTTCTGTTTTTAAAAGATATTTTTTGAATAAGTTTTGTACCTGATTCTTTGGCTTTATTCAACCATTTACCTAGGTGCCCCAATATTCCTTCCTCCCTCAATGTAAAAAAATCTACTTGTTGTCATTATTCTAGTCATGCAAGGCTGCAAAATTCTAAATATGAATCCCCTTTCCTTTATCCTGGTCATTTTTTCCTTATAGGTGTTTTTTATTAGCTTGATTATATCATTTGTACTATGTGAATTGGCAATAAAATGTAGAGAAAAGTAAAAATCTCATAATAATTTAAAAGAATGAGGTTAAAAAGACCTATTTAAATACCATTGTAAATCGAGAATATCTAGATTGATAAATTACCATACTAGTATACAAATGCCGTGGGACATGTTATTATAAAATTGTTCATTATGAAAGCCGAGGTGAGGGGTATTAATAAAGTACGGACAAGAACGAATGGTTCCACTAGGGATTATGTGTATGAAACGATAAAAAAACAAATCATTCATTGTGAGTTAGAACCTGAAACGAAAATCTCAGAGAATGAAATAGCAACAAAACTTAATGTAAGTCGAACTCCAGTAAGAGAAGCTTTTTTAAAATTAGCGGAAGAAGAATTATTAGGGATTTATCCACAAAGCGGAACTTTCGTTACAAAAATTGATCTGGAATTGGTGGAGGAAGGACGTTTTATTCGAGAAAATATTGAAAAAGCCATTGTTAGGGATGCTTGTGGTAGCTTTAACCAAGAACAGTTAATGAAGATTGAGAAAAATTTGGTTATGCAGGAATTATGTCTGGAAAAAGGATTGATTCCCGACCTGTTTGAACTTGATGAGTCCTTCCATCTTTTATTATTCGAAGGATGCAGAAAAGTTCGCTCCTTTAAGATGATCAGGCATATGAATAGTCATTTTGATAGAGTACGAATGTTAAGTATCTCATCTGCTTTAAATTGGTCTGTTTTGTTTGATCAACATAAGGCGATCTTCCAATATATATCGGAAAATAAGCCCGATCTTGCGGAAGACACGATGGCTCAGCATTTAAAATTAGTAAACTTTGAAAAAGAAGAACTGATCTCACGCTATCCAAATTATTTTAAATAAAGGATAGCGCATTTTTGCAAGTCTTTTGTAAACGTTGTCAGAGAGACTAGTTTAGGAGGAGAATAAGGGATGGAAGTGAGTTTGAAAAATAATGTTTCCCGGCAGGCAAGTTATGACTGTTGGCTACAATATGAAAAGATAAGAGATCATGAATACTATAATCAATACGTAGCTTATAGCCGGGGAATAGCGGTAGTTGGAGACTCTCCTATTTTAAAGTCAGCCCTTGATGAGTTAGAGAGAGGACTTTTCTCGATGTTTGGTCAAAAGTCAACTGTTTATAACGAAGCAGCAAAAGAAGCTTCTATTATTGCTGGAACATTTGAATCAATCCCTTTGGAAGATTACGGCTTGAATAAAGCTTCACTTATAAATATGAATGAGGAAGGCTATCTTTTGAAAGCAGTGAAGGATGAAGAAAAGATTATTGTTGCTGCTAAGTCGGATAAAGGGGTTCTTTATGCTGTTCATCATTTATTACGTTTGCTTCAATTACGGGAATCATTGAAACAAGTAAATATTGTTGAATCCCCAAAAAATCAATTAAGAATGTTAAACCAATGGGATAATATGGATGGCAGTGTGGAGCGGGGGTATTCAGGTCAATCGATTTTTTATGAGAATCATAAAATCACAACAAACCTCGAAAGAATTAAAGATTATGCAAGATTACTATCATCTATAGGGATTAATGCCATTTCGATCAATAATGTGAATGTCTGGAAGGTAGAAACAAAATTAATTACAAACGATTTCTTACCAGATGTAGCGAAAATTGCCGATATTTTACGAGCCTATGGAATAAAGACTTTCTTAAGTATCAATTTTGCGAGTCCAATCGAAATTGATGGGCTACAAACAGCTGATCCTTTAGATCCAGATGTGAAAACATGGTGGAAAAACAAGGTAGAGGAGATTTATAGATACATCCCAGATTTCGGCGGTTTTGTTGTGAAGGCAGATTCGGAACATCGTCCTGGACCTTTTTCATATGATCGAAACCATGCAGATGGGGCCAATCTGTTAGCAGAAGCTTTAGAACCATTTGGCGGACTTGTGATTTGGAGATGTTTTGTCTATAACTGTTTGCAAGATTGGCGGGATCGTTCGACAGATAGGGCAAGAGCTGCTTATGACCATTTTAAACCTTTAGATGGTGATTTCCTTGATAATGTTATTTTGCAAATAAAAAATGGACCAATGGATTTCCAAGTACGTGAGCCCGTGTCCCCATTATTTGGTGCGCTCGAAAAGACAAATCAAATGATGGAGTTTCAGGTGGCGCAAGAGTATACAGGACAGCAGAAAGATTTATGTTTCCTTGTTCCATTATGGAAAGAAGTACTTGAATTTGATACGTATGCCAAGGGAGAAGGTTCAAAGGTTAAAAATATCGTCAATGGATCTCTATTTAATGATAAATTTAGTGGCATTTGTGCTGTTTCCAATATTGGTAATGACGAGAATTGGACTGGGAACACACTTGCTCAGGCGAATTTATATGGATACGGACGCCTAATTTGGAATCCTGATCTTACATCAGAGGAAATTGCTGAAGAATGGATTCGTTCTACTTTTGGCCAAGATCCATCTGTAGTTGAACAAATCAAACAAATGTTATTAGATTCATGGTCAATTTATGAAAATTACACCGCTCCACTTGGGGTTGGTTGGATGGTCAATCCTCATCATCATTATGGTCCAAATATTGATGGATACGAATATTCCGTTTGGGGAACCTACCATTTTGCTGATCGTGATGGAATTGGTGTGGATCGTACTATTGAGACCGGAACGGGATATGCGGGTCAATACTACTCACCTAATAAGGAAATGTATAATAACTTGGAAACATGTCCAGATGAATTATTATTGTTTTTTCACCATGTTCCTTATACGTATAAATTGAAATCTGGGAAAACGGTCATTCAACATATTTATGACACACATTTTAAAGGCGCAGAGCAAGTGGAAGAGTTAATAGAAAAATGGAATGGATTGCGAGGAAAGATAGACGAGATAAGGTTTGTAAATGTTTCAGAACGTTTCCAACTTCAATTGAAGAATGCAAAAGAATGGAGAGATCAAGTAAATACGTATTTTTACCGGAAGTCAGGCATTGCGGATGAGAATAATAGGACGATTTATTAATGATAATATTCTGGAGGAAATCAAGGTTTATACAACGGCTGGAGGAATCTTAGATGAGGATGGTATTTAGATGGTTTGGGAAAGGAAATGATAGTGTTTCCTTACAACATATTAAACAAATCCCCGGTGTAGAAGGGCTTGTTTGGGCACTTCACGATATACCGGCAGGGGAAGTATGGCCATTAGACCGTATTTTAGAAGTGAAACAACAAGCAAATAAATACGGTTTTCAGATTGATGTTGTTGAAAGTGTCAATATTCATGATGATATCAAACTAGGTCTTCCATCTCGAGATCAATATATCGAAAATTACAAGAAGACAATCCAAAATCTTTCCAAAGTTGGAGTGAAGGTAATTTGCTATAATTTTATGCCTGTATTTGATTGGGTGAGAACTGATCTATTTAAACCGTTGGAAGATGGTTCAACGGCCTTATTTTACGAGAAGGCGAAAGTGGTTGGGATGGATCCATTCGAATTAGTAGAGAATAATGCCTATAACCCCGAGTTTACGATGCCGGGATGGGAACCGGAACGTTTAAAATCATTAAAGGAACTTTTTGTTGCTTATAGCAATGTGTCGACAGAGTCATTATGGGATAACCTTCAGTATTTCTTGGAAAAAATTATTCCAGTCGCTGAGATGTGTGATGTTAAAATGGCGATTCATCCCGATGATCCTCCATGGGAAATCTTTGGCTTGCCAAGATTAATCACATCCCAAGACAATATTCGTAGATTTCTTAAATTAGTGGATAACCCTTATAACGGTGTTACTTTATGTAGTGGATCATTGGGTGCCAATTCTGCTAATGATATCCCTGCTATGATTAGAGAGTTTGCTGATCGGATTCCTTTTGCTCATATTAGAAATGTAAAACGCTTTGCCAATGGTGACTTTATTGAAACATCGCATCGAACAAAGGATGGTTCAGTTGATATATATGAAATTGTTAAGGCCTATCATGATTGTGGATTTACGGGGTATGCCAGACCAGATCATGGGCGGCATATATGGGATGAAGAGTGTCGGCCAGGATATGGATTATATGACCGCGCTTTAGGGATCATGTATCTTTGGGGAATATGGGATTCTTTGGAGAGCATTTATAAAGAAAAAATAGATATTGTTCATTCGAAAACAAGGTAAATACTAAAATCTTTAAGTTGTAAGGAGAAAGGAGTATGCATGTTGTTAGCACAGAATCCAAATTTAGTAGGAAAAGTGGCAATCGTCACAGGGGGTGGCGGTATTTTATGTGGTTGTATGGCGAAGGAACTTGCAAGACAAGGGATGAAGGTGGCGATTTTAAACCGTACTTATGAAAAGGCAGTTAAAGTAGCAGAAGAGATTAAACATGCAGGTGGCGAGGCTTTACCTGTTCAATGTGATGTTTTAGATAAAGAAAGTGTTCGAAAAGCCGATGAACTAGTGTTTGAAAAGTACGGTAACTGTGATTTGCTAATTAATGGTGCCGGTGGAAATCATCCGAAAGCAAGCACGACGAATGAGGTATTCGATCCAGCAGATATCGTGACTAAGGATGTTACCTCCTTCTTCGACTTATCGAGAGATGGCTTTGAATCCGTTTTTAATTTAAATTTTATTGGGACACTAATTCCTACACAAATTTTTTCCAAACGCATGTTAGAGAATAATGGTTCAATCATTAATATTTCTTCCATGAGTGCGCCAAGTCCAATGACGAAAGTGCCGGCATATAGCGCCGCAAAAGCAGCGATAAATAATTTTACCCAATGGTTGTCCGTTCATATGGCACCAGCTAATATTCGCGTCAATGCGATTGCACCTGGTTTTTTCCTAACAGACCAAAATCGTCGTTTGTTAACGAATGAAGATGGGAGTCCAACAACAAGAATGGAAAAAATCGTCGCACACACACCTATGCGGAAATTGGGACGGCCGGAGGATTTATTAGGTACATTACTTTGGTTAGCAGATGAAGAAGCAAGTGGATTTGTGACAGGGGTTTGTGTGCCTGTGGATGGAGGATTTATGGCTTATTCAGGTGTGTGATCGATACAGTATTCCCAGTGCCTCTTCAAAATTTTATAGAATTGTGAAGAGGTCTATAGAACAAAACAGTTGGAATAAAACTATTTTTTTATAAAAATATGTGTTGCTTATTTTAAGATGAACAGCTATTATAGAATTAAACTAACATACTAGTAAGTTAGATAACAGCGAAACATCGATCAATTTTGTCGAACTTTGGAATGCTTGCAGTTAATTCGGAATAGAGGATTTCCAAATAAAAGTTTCCTTAGTTTGATTATCCATTAGACAAACAATGTTTTGTAAAAGCTAAGGTGATTTGAAAGCGCTTGATACCTGGAGATTTTAATTAGGTATTCTAAGGGGGAGTATACGTGCATCAAATAGCCAGAAAGACTGAAACAAATATACCCGCTAGTAAAACTTCAAAAATGGCAGTAATTTTAGGAGCTCTTAAGAAAGATTGGCAGCTGTACTCTTTATTGGTTCTTCCAATTCTTTATCTTATTATCTTTAAATATGGACCAATGGCCGGTAATATAATTGCCTTCAGGAAATTTGTGCCTGGGGGAAGTATATTTGGAGAAAAATGGGTGGGCTTACATTATATAAACATGTTTATAAATGATCCAACTTTCTGGAAAGTTTTCAAAAATACGCTTATTCTTAGTAGTCTCACATTGCTGATCACTTTCCCAGCACCGATCATTTTTGCCCTCTTGTTAAATGAACTGAAATCGATGAAATTTAAAAGATTTGTGCAAACGGCTTCTTATTTACCACATTTCTTTTCGATTGTGATCGTATCAGGGATGATTTTGGAACTGGTCGCTGTTAATGGATCGATAAATAATATTGTCGAATTCTTTACAGGGAATCGGATTAGTTTTATACAGAAACCGGAATGGTTCCGAACGATTTATATTGGTTCCGAAATATGGCAGGGGCTTGGTTGGGGAGCTATTCTGTATCTTGCGGCACTGACCGGAATTAATAATGAGTTGTATGAAGCGGCGAAAATCGATGGAGCGAACCGTTGGAAACAGACTCTTCATATTACTATTCCAGGAATTCTTCCTACCATCATTACTTTGTTAATTTTAAATATTGGTAACCTATTAGCGGTTGGGTTTGAAAAAATATTACTCTTGTACAATCCGCTAAACTATAAAACATCTGATGTTATTGCAACCTACGTTTATCGTGTGGGGCTAGAATCTAGTAACTTTAGTTATGCTACAGCCATTGGTCTTTTTGAGGGAATCATTGGACTCATTCTGGTCTTTTCAGCGAACTATATTTCTAGAAGGCTTACAGATAGCAGTTTATGGTAAGGAGGGAGAAAGATTTTGAAAGAGTCCATGCAATATAAGGTATTTAGAGTATTTAACGTCACCATACTAGTGCTCATTGTGGCTTTGACCTTTTACCCATTTATAAATATCGTGGCACAATCGTTCAGCTCGGAATCTTATATCAATTCAGGGAAGGTTAATCTGTGGCCAAAAGGATTTAACGTAGATACTTATAAAATAATTGTAAAAGATAGTATGTTCTGGATTAATTATAAAAATACAGTTGTTTACACAGTTGTGGGGACATGTATTCAAATGATTATGACAACCATGTTTGCTTATGCTTTATCGAAGAAACGTCTTTTGGGCAGAGAGTTCTTTACGATGTTTGCTGTATTTACCATGTTCTTCGGTGGAGGATTGATTCCAAATTATGTTTTGGTGAAATCTCTTGGCATGGGGAACACAATGTGGGCTATTGTTGTACCAGGTGCGATTAGTGTTTTCAATATGCTTATTATGAAAACGTTTTTTCAAAATATTCCCGATGAACTGGAAGAAGCGGCGATTATGGATGGATCGAGCACGTATGGAACATTATTCAAAATTGTACTGCCTCTTTCCGGTCCTGTACTTGCTACAATGGTTTTATTTTATTCCGTAGGAAACTGGAACGCATGGTTCCCAGCATTTATCTATCTTGAAGATAAAGACCTTTTTCCAGTACAAATCTATTTGCGGAATTTAATTAAGGGTGCCGATTCTTCACGTTCTGTTGGAGCAACAGGGGCAGATGATCTAGCACAAATTTCTTCTAATATTAAAGCGGTCACAATGGTTTTAACAGTACTACCAATTTTATGTGTGTATCCTTATGTGCAAAAGTATTTTGTTTCCGGTGTCATGTTGGGATCTGTAAAAGGGTAATAATAAAAAATTTTTACTGCTTATGAAAAAGGAGGTGGATCAGAATCAACTATTGTTGCTAGTTTGCCGTATTACTATCGTTTATTAAATTAAGGGGGAGTCTTAAATGGAGAAAGGCTTTAAAAAGTTTTTGTTCCTTATTTCATTTTT
The DNA here is from genome assembly GCF_018332955.1 of Lederbergia ruris. Classification (NCBI taxonomy): domain Bacteria; kingdom Bacillati; phylum Bacillota; class Bacilli; order Caryophanales; family Bacillaceae; genus Lederbergia; species Lederbergia ruris. Next base: position 10,377 of record NZ_BORB01000009.1, on the reverse strand, counting down.
GTCCATCATCGCCTTTACGCTGGTTGCCTGTGATAACTCGGAAAAAACAGACGGGGACAAGAAAGCAGACGTACCTGAAAGTAAGGCTGCTATGGATAATTATAGTGTAGGTGATACATTTAAGGCAAAAGAAGAGTTTACAATTCCAATGCTATATAGTGATCACCCAAATTATCCATATAAAAAAGATTGGCTTTTGTTTGAGGAAATTAAAAAGAGAACAAATGTTAATTTAGATATGACTATTGTTCCAATGAGTGATTATGGTCAGAAGAGAAGTTTACTTATTAGTAGTGGAGATGCGCCATATATTATTCCAAAGACTTATCCTGGTGAAGAAGTACCATTTGTTTCTTCAGGTACGATTTTACCTATCAGTGATTATGTAGACTTCATGCCTAATTACAAGGAAAAAGTTGAAAAATGGGAGATCGAGCCTTTCTTAGAGGGGTTACGTCAAGATGATGGTAAATATTATGTGCTACCAGGTCTTCATGAAGATGTTTGGCCAGACTACTCTCTAGCAATTAGAACCGATATTTTAGATGAATTAGGCTTAGAAATGCCAACTACGTGGGATGAACTTGAAACCGTGTTAGAAAAAATGAAAGAAGCTTACCCCGATGTCACACCTTTCTCAGATCGATGGGAATTTAAGAGCACTTTGGGCTTTGCAGCGACTAGTTTTGGAACGACTGCTGGCTGGGGGTTAGGATCTGCCTTGAATTATGACAAAGATAAAGACGAATTTGTTTTTGGCCCAGCGACAGAAGGGTATAAAGAAATGGTTAGTTATTTCCGTGAACTTGTTGAAAAAGGTTTACTTGATAAGGAAAGTATGACCCAAGATGATGATCAAGCACAAAAGAAATTCGTGAATGGGGAATCATTTGTTTTAGGAACAAACTCACAAACGATAGTTGATTATCGTAAAGATATGAATGATATTCTAGGGGAAGACAATTTTGCCATTAAAAAAATTGTAGTTCCAGGTGGTCCAGCAGGACAGGTAATGGGAGGTTCCAAATTAGAAAACGGGATCATGCTCTCTTCTAAAGTGAAGGACGATCCTAACTTTGAAGCCATTCTCCAGTTTGTTGACTGGTTATGGTATAGCGATGAAGGGCAAGAATTTGCTAAATGGGGAGTAGAGGGAGTTACTTATACAAAAGACGAAAATGGTAAACGTACCCTAACGGATGATGTGAACTATGTTGGTCTTAACCCGGACGGGACGAAAGCCTTGAATGCCGATTTTGGTTTCTCTGGAGGAAATTTTGCTTATGGAGGAACAACAGACCTCCTTCATTCAATGTTTAGTGAAGAAGAGATTGAATTCCAAAATGCTATGGCTGAAACGAAAGAAGTTGTATTACCTGACCCACCAATTCGATATGATGAAATGGAACTTGAACAATCTACTTTATTAAGCACACCATTGAAAGACTTTGTGGATACAGCCACATATGAATTCATCCTAGGTGATCGTGATATAGCTAAATGGGATGATTATGTAAATGAGTTGAAAAATATGGGAATGCAAGATTATGTAGATTTAGCAAATGAAGTATACAAAAGTCAAGATTAGCGGATAGAGTGAACTCAAAAAGCTACCTGCAATAAAATAGTCAAAATTATTGCAGGTAGTTGCATGTACGCAACTATTCAGTGAAACTATATATATGGGATATTCTTATATTTCAAAGAATTTCACTAAAGACTTTAAGAAGGATGAATCGGCATGAATAAACAACAGGAATTCGGTCAAGGGATATTGTCTGTTGTCACAAATCATATCTATTGGTTTATGCTAACCAATATTTACTTTGTTTTTTGCAATCTTATTTTTCTAATTGCTTTTATGACATTGGAGCCTGAGCTTTCCAATATGATTTTAATTTTTATAGCGCTTATCCCGACGGGCCCAGCAATCACCGCTTTATGCTATGTAATGGATAAGTTAGTACGTGAAAAGGAAATCTCACCTACAAGAGACTTCTTTTACGGGTATAAAATTAACTTTAAAGATACATTAAAAGTATGGCTACCAATGCTTGCGGCGATCTTTATACTAATTATTGATTTACAATATTTTTATCAAGAAAGTACGAAGATCAACCAAATTATGGCGATTGTATTTTTGGTGGGACTTGGTTTTCTCATTTGTATTTTACTCTATGTGTTTCCAATTACAGCTAAATTTAAATTTAGAATGAGAGATGTCTTTAAACTATCCTTTTATTATAGTTTTAAAAAATTGAAAATAACGACTGGTAATATTGGGATTCTTATCATTGCTTTATTTTTGATGATTATTACAACGGACTTTTTATTTATTTTTATTGCGAGTGTTCTAAGTTATGTTCTTACCTTAAATAGTAGGGCGGTCATTGATGATATTGAGGAGAATTATACAAAATAATATATTACTTAACACATTAAGAAGATAAGGTGGTTTAGTCTCAATACTGAAATCTCGATAACTATTAAAAAAGAGGGTTTGGCTTAATGATGATAAAAGTGGAAGAAGTAATAAATGAGTTGATCAAGCCTATACCTGAACCAGAAAAAACTGTAGATACGCTCATTGTAGGGGAGAAAGATAAGGTTGTTAAAGGAATTGGTACAACCTTCATGGCAACATATGATGTGATTCAACGGGCGATAGATTTAGGTGTCAACTTAATTATCACTCACGAAGGAATTTATTATAGTCATCACGATCAAACCGATAAATGGATACAAGACCCTATTTATCTTGAAAAAAGACGCTTAATTGAATCCTCAGATATGGCAATTTTTCGTTTGCATGATGCTATACATTTATATAAACCGGATGGCATAACAAAAGGATTACTTCATAGTTTAGATTGGGGATGTTATGTAGAAAAGAACGATCTTACTGAATCGATTCTTACTTTGCCTGCTATGACATTAGGAGAATTCGCGGAATATGTAAAGAAAAAGCTGAATATTCCATATGTGCGTGTTGTTGGTGATGTATCACAGATATGTAAACGTGTAGCAGTATCTGTTGGCTATCGAGGTGGGGGTGAGAATGCGATTCCTTTATTTGTACGAGAACAACTTGATTTACTGATTACAGGTGAAGGACCTGAATGGGAAACACCAGAATATGTAAGAGATGCCGTACAGCAAGGTCGTAAGAGGGCTTTAATCTTCCTTGGTCATGCTGAAAGTGAGAAAGCAGGGATGAGGTATTTAGCAAAAAAATTAAAATCAGTCTATCCAACTATTCCTGTACATTTTCTAGATGAAAAACCTGTTTTTCAAATTATATAATAGTAAGACAATGCTGTAATAACACAAATGTAAATTTTAATTATCAATGGTTCTATTTCAACTAATAATCAATCGAAAAGGGGAGTTTGTTAGATGTTAAATATCGCGATTATTGGTACAGGAGCGATTGCTCCAGCTCATGTGAATGCTTACCTGAAGTTTCCCGATCGATGCAAAATTGTCGCCTTATGTGATCAATACCCTGAAAAGGCAGAAAAGTTAAAACAGGAATACCAGCTTACAGCTGACACTGTGGATAATCACAAAGAGCTTTTGAATAGGCAGGATATTGACCTTGTTTCTGTTTGTACACCACCTTATACACATGCAGAAATTTCAATTGACTTTTTAAACGCTGGAAAGCATGTTTTAGTGGAAAAACCAATGGCTTCGTCGCTTGAAGAATGCGATGCGATGAATGAAGCCGCACATAGAAATCAGAAAGTTTTGTCCATTGTTGCACAAAATCGCTTTACAACACCGATGATGAAACTGAAAAAGGTACTTGATACAAAGTTAATGGGACCGATTGTGCATACACAAGTAGATTCATATTGGTGGCGAGGACATAGTTATTATGATTTGTGGTGGCGAGGTACATGGGAAAAAGAAGGTGGCGGCTGCACATTAAATCATGCCGTACATCATATTGACCTATTTCAATGGATGAACGGGATGCCAGCGGAAATCACGGCGATCACGAGTAACACTTCTCATGATAATGCTGAAGTAGAGGATTTGTCGATTGCGATCGCCAAGTATGGTAATGGAAGTCTCGCACAAATTACGAGTTCGGTTGTTCACCATGGAGAAGAACAGCAATTGATATTCCAAGGGAAAAAAGCACGCGTTTCAGCACCTTGGAAATTGAAGGCTTCAAAAGCAAAAGAAAATGGTTTTCCAGAAGAAGATCAAGAATTAGAAGTGGAAATCCAAAAAGTATATGATCAACTACCAAGCTTGCCATATGAAGGTCATGCAGGACAAATCCAAGACGTGCTTTCAGCTATTGAAAACAACATGAAAGTTTTAATTGATGGAAAACAAGGAAAGCAAACCCTAGAACTTATTACAGCGATCTATCAATCTGCTAGTTTAAAAGAGACAATCAAGCTTCCCCTTAAAACGGATAGCCCATTTTATACAAGGGAAGGGATCTTAAAAAACACCACTTATTTCTATGAAAAAACGACATCTGTTGAGAATTTCGCCAATAATGAAATTACAAGTGGAGGAAATTAGAAATGAGTGATTCATTCTGCTAGTTAGGTTGTTAGCAGAATGACATTACATAATGTTTATCGAGGAAAGGATATTTATAATCGTGAATAAAAAACTTCTTTTTAACGATGGTTGGGAATTCGCTAAAAGTGATTTAGAACTAACCGACTGTATTAATTTGGAATTTAAACCTGTGGAACTTCCACATGATTGGCTTATTTATAACACTTTGGATTTATATGAAAACAGTATCGGTTGGTATCGCAGGAAATTTTCATATACAAAAGGAAAAGAGGAGCAACTCCTATTATATTTCGACGGAGTTTATATGGATTCTTCTGTATATGTAAATCAACAATTAGTCGGGGAATGGAAATATGGGTATTCATCCTTCGAATTCGATATCACGGAGAAGCTTGTGGAAGGCGAAAATGAAATACTTGTGAAAATTGTCTATCAGAGTCCCAATAGTAGATGGTATTCAGGTGCGGGTATCTATCGCAATGTATGGTTAAAAGTTAGAGAGCAAAATCATATTGGGACAGATGGTATTTATGTGACGACAAAACAGGCAGGAGATAGTTGGTATGTAGAAGTAGAGACAGATTTGAACATTCATGATGATGCTTATCTTGTCCATACCATTTTATATAATGGGCAAGAGATTGTGAAATCGTCCAAAAAGGTAACAGCTGGAAACGCTTCATTTCAGAAAGTCGAACACAGCCTTTTTGTAGCCCATCCATTATTATGGAGCCCTGAAGATCCTAATCTGTATCAACTACAAACACAATTATTATGTGATGTAAATAATGGTGACCAAAAGGTAATCGAGCAATACTCACAAAATATAGGTTTTCGATATATTGTGCTCGACAAACAGAAAGGTCTTAAACTGAATGGGAAAAAGATGAAATTAAATGGAGTTTGTGAACACCACGATTTAGGGGCATTAGGAGCAGCCTTTAATAAAGTTGCCCTTAAAAGAAGGTTTGAGATATTGAAAGATATGGGCGTTAATGCCATTCGCACAGCACATAATATGCCTGCCAAAGAGCTAATGGATCTAGCCGATGAAATGGGGTTCCTAATCGTATCTGAAGCATTTGATATGTGGGAAAGACCGAAGACTCCTTTTGATTATGCCCGATTCTTTAAAAAGTGGGCAAAAATGGATGTAAAAAGTTGGGTCACGCGGGATCGGAATCATCCGAGTCTATTAATGTGGAGTATTGGAAATGAAATTTATGATACACACGCCGATGAGCGAGGACAGGAAATCACTAAAATGCTCGTGGATTATGTGTACGAATATGATCCAAAAGGGAATGCTGTTGTTACGATTGGTTCCAATTATATGCCATGGGAAAATGCTCAGAAGTGCGCAGATATTGTCAAGATTGCCGGTTATAATTATGCGGAAAAATATTATCAAAAACATCATGAGGAGCATCCAAATTGGGTCATTTATGGTAGTGAGACATCCTCCGTTGTACAAAGTAGAGGCATTTACCATTTTCCGTATGAAAAGTCGATTCTAGCGGATGATGATGAGCAATGTTCTGCTTTAGGCAATAGTTCAACAAGTTGGGGGGCAAAATCAGCGGAATTTTGTATTCTCGCTGAAAGAGACACTTCCTTTTCCTTAGGACAGTTTTTATGGACGGGATTTGACTATATAGGAGAACCAACCCCTTATCATACGAAGAACTCCTATTTTGGACAAATAGATACAGCTACTTTTAAGAAGGATTCTTATTACATTTATCAAGCAGCATGGACAAACTATAAGACAAAGCCAATGGTTCATATTTTCCCTTATTGGGATTTTAATGAAGGTCAAATGATTGATGTGCGAGTTTGTTCAAATGCGCCAAAAATTGAGCTGCAATTAAATGGTCGATCTATTGGTATACATAATATTGATCATGAACATGGAACAGAGCTTCTTGGGTGGTGGAAAGTCCCTTATGAACATGGGAAATTAAAGGCCATTGCCTACGATGAATCAGGAAATATTATTGCGACAGATGTACGAGAGTCCTTTGGTGATGCGAAGAAAATTAGTTTAATCCCCGATAAGGATCAACTTATTGCCAATGGTGAAGACTTAATATTTGTTGAGGTTAATGTGGAAGATGAAAATGGCCATCGAGTTGAAAATGCTAATAATCGTGTTTTTGTTCAAGTATCCGGAGCAGGGCGTCTACTAGGTCTAGATAACGGTGATAGTACGGACTATGATCCATACAAAGGGACGAGCCGTAGGTTATTTAGTGGGAAGTTAATGGCAATTATTGGGGCAACATTAGAAGCGGGAAATATTCAACTGGAGGTATCCTCTATTGGATTGCAAGGAGAAACATTCACATTCGAATCTATTCCTAGTGCGGGTGAAGATGCCGAGGGAATTTCTGCTCTTACAACTAATAAGGATTTACCAATCGTGACCGGGAACAAAATGGAGATTCCTTTACGGAAGTTAGAGATTATAAGTAATTCTGGACAAAACTTTGATAATACCACAAAAGAAATGGATATTCATGTAAGGTTATATCCCGAAAATACTTCCTACCGGGAAGTTGAGTGGAGTGTCGTGAATGATGTTGGGATTGAATCCAATATTGCGAAAGTGGAATCAGATGGACATAAAGTAAGGGTTATAGCATTGGGAGATGGAGAGTTTCGACTGCGCTGTACAAGTAAGAATGGGACAGATAAAACGAAACTCATTTCCGAATTAGAATTTACGGCTGTTAATCTTGGTACGGCTTATAAAGATCCTTATGGATTTATCTCAGGTGGTCTTTACGACTATAGTAAAGGTGAAGTCGGTAATGGTAATGAAAGAGGAGTCGCCACAAGTAGAGATGGCGAAACTCAAGTAGGTTATCGGGATATCGACTTTGGTCCATATGGTTCTGATACGATAACAATTCCGATCTTTGCGTTATCAAATGAAGAATATTATTTACAAATTTGGGAGGGGATGCCTGAGGAAGAGGGTAGTGAATTGTTAGCTGATGTCATTTATCAAAAGGAATCCAAATGGAATGTTTATCAAGAAGAAACTTATCAATTATCCAAAAAACTACGAGGGATTACTTCCATTTGCTTTGTCCTTCAACAGAAGGTACATATTAAAGGATTCTCATTTGAAAAGGGGAACCGTGCCTTTGAACAGAATGATGCTGCCGCTGGTGACAGAATTTACGGTGATTCATTTGAGCAGGTGGGTAACAATATAGAGCGCATAGGCAATAATGTTTCCTTAGAATTCGAACAAATGGATTTTGCAAATGTAGGTGCTACGAAACTAGTCCTTTTCGGAAGATCCGTGATCGACAAAAATACGATTCACGTACGTTTTGCTAATGAAGAAGGCGAAAGTAGCCAAATTATAGAATTCAAGCAATCAGAAGAATATGAAGAACGGGTATTTGAACTAGAAAAGGTAACAGGTCTACAAAAAGTAACGTTTATTTTTCTCCCAGGAAGCAATTTTGACTTTGGATGGTTCCGCTTTGAATAGTTAAAAACCTATCTGATTCTGTAAATATGCAATGAAGAGAGACCGGGCAAAAGCAGCCCGGTGCTTTTGTGTACCAAAAATTTGAAAAACCGATCAACTATACATACAATAATTTTTTGGATCCTGCAATCCACTATTGAGTTTTCATACAGAAAATAAAGCAATTATCATAACAAGCCTGTAAATAAAGTTTTAAAAGCTAGACCAATCTCAGTACAAAAACAACCATACGATTTTTAGTTAAAATCAGTATGGTCGTTTTCTTAGTTGTTATTTGGCCGTTTTCTCTTTATATATAAAGTAATCAAAATCAGCATGTCTATTTTGACCTGATGTATCTTGGCAGCGCATTCCGACAAATGCTCCTGTAAAGAATCCTCCACCTTGGATATAATCGTCTGATAGTTTATAGGACTGAAATGTGACTGGAACGGTATTCCAATTATCCCCATCAAAGGAATAAGCATATTGATAGTTGATGGTCTTTACATCTACTCGTAGGTATATGTATTCCACATCTTCAGGTATTTTAATTTCATCACCTTTAAGAGGTTGATCAAATGTAAAGTTATCACAGGTCATTAATTCGAGAATCCTTCCTTTTTCCTCATTCCAAGAAATTTGGAAAGAAGTCCAGTTTTGAGTATTATAATAATTTACTAGACCTGCTGACTGTTGGAAAGTAACGGGCCGGAAAGCAACTTTCGTCTCCGCTGTAAAATTAAAATGCTGCCAGCGTCTTGCTACAAAAGCTTGCGTGAATTTTGATGTTAATGACTCTCTTCCATATAATCGCAAATGTCCTGGATTGTCGGTTAATGAGACAATATCTTTTCCTAATGGAATACGCAATGTCTGGAAATGTAGATTCAATGTATCTGAATTAAAATCGTCTTTTTCCTCATAATCTTTTTCAAATTTAACCTCATCAATACTTGGACCTTCAATTTCAAGAGATGGTTGATTTCCACCAACCACATAAGGCCAGTCGTTTTTCCATTCCAATCTTTGAATAGCTGTTTCTCTTCCGAGCGGACAAAATCCGCGTGGATCTAATAAAGGCTGATCTTCTCTCGGTAATGGACGTCCTGTTAAATGCACTAAGAACCACTCATCAGTATGGGTCTTCACGATGGAGGCATGTCCAGCCTTTTGTAATGGGTTTCTAGGACTTGAAAAGGATGAAATTAAAGGGTTTTCAGGATGAACTTCATAAGGTCCTCTTAAATCCTTTGAACGGGCAATGGTTGCCTGATGCTCATATTTCGTTCCACCTTCTGCAGTTAAAAGATAATAATATCCATTTATTTTATAAAGATGTGGAGCTTCTGTCAGTTTTACATCTGTTCCCTTAAAGATCACTTCTGCCTTCCCAACTAGTTTTTCTTCTTTAGCACTGAATTCTTGAAGAACAATACCATAAAAATTATGGTGTCCAACGCGGTGATCCCAAAGCATATTGACCAAATATTTTTTTCCATCTTCATCATGAAATAAGGAAGGGTCAAACCCGGAACTATTTAAATAAATAGGCTCGGACCATTCTCCGTCAATAGTGTCACAGGTCACAAGATAATTATGGGAATCTTTCCATTGTCCTTCTGTAACCTTTACATCTGTATAAATGAGCCAAAATTTGTTATCACTATACGATAATTGGGGTGCCCAAATCCCCCCGGAATCTGGATTTCCCATCATATTTAATTGATTCAGTCGGTTTAAAGGTCTTGATGCTAAACGCCAGTTTTTCAAATCTTTTGAATGGTAGATTCCAACACCAGGAAACCATTCAAAAGTTGACACAGCTATATAATAATCTTCTCCTACTCGACAAATACTTGGATCTGGATTAAATCCAGTTAGAATTGGGTTACGAATAATCGCCATTCTTTCCACCTCTTATTTTATATTTTCATCTACTATATTACCATACTAGATGGTGAAAAGCGCTTTCAAATATGATAATATAGTTTCATACTCTTTAGTAGTTTTATAGATAAACTATACTACAAATAAGAATACCATTCAATGCTAAATAAGAGAACAAATAGGTAAAGCAAAAAGATAGAAATACCCGTATATTATTGGCGGAATTATCTCGTGTTTTGTATTTAGGTATAGTGGGAAACCTAAGGAAGGGATTCACTACATAGGCGTTATGAAACAAAGTTGAAATAATATTTAAATTAAGTAGTGGATCTACGTCAATATTTAGGACACATAAAAGTTAATTTTTTTCATTGTGCTTCGAAACTTATTTAAATGTGTATTTGAAGGCTTGACATGGAGCCTCTGTGTGCGTGGTGATTTGCGAAAGACGA